>NZ_JBEXFP010000035.1:0-34305 GCF_040606825.1 Micromonospora sp. NPDC005367
CGTCGGAGGAACCTCCGACGCACGCGGCGGCGCCCGAGGCACCGCCGCCGGCCCCGGGCGACGTGGACGGCCTGCCCAGGCGGGTCCGCCAACGGCCCCCGTCCGCCCGCGCCCCGCACCCGGCCGACGAACCGCCGACGCCGCGCGCCCCCGAGGAGGTACGCCGGGTGATGTCGGCGCTGCAGGCGGGCACGGCCCGGGGACGCGCCGCCGGGGCGACCCGCCCCGCGCCTCGTACCGGCCCCCACCCGGCCCCGTCGTCCGACACTCCAGCGGCTGGCGGAGAACCGACCGCGACTGAGAGGGATGCCTAGTGCAGCAATCGACGAAGCAGAGCGCCGACCTCGACTGGCTGCTCGACGATCTGGTGCAACGGGTACCGGCCGCCCGCGAGGCGGTGGTGCTGTCGGCCGACGGGCTGCGCCTCGGGGCCAGCACCGACCTGGACCGGGCCGATGCCGAGCACCTGTGCGCCCTGGCCTCCGGTTTCGCCAGTCTGGCCCGTGGCGCGAGCCGGCACGTCGACGGCGGACCGGTGCGGCAGACCGTGGTGGAGATGGAGTCGGCGTACCTTTTCGTCACCGCCGCCGGGCAGGGCGCCTGCCTCGCCGTCGTCAGCGAGGCGGAGGCGGACCTGGGCCTGGTGGCGTACGAGATGGCGATGCTGGTCATCCGGGTGGGCGAGTACCTGACAGCCCCGGCCCGGCCGACCGTGGGTGCCGTCGATGCTGACTGAGCCGCCCGGGCCGCAGCACGAGTGGCTGGACGACGCCGCCGGCCCGGTCGTCCGTCCCTACACCCTCACCGGTGGCCGGGTCCGTTCCGCCGCCGACGGGTTCGACCTGGTCGCGTTCATTCTGGCGGGGCCGCACGTGAACGCGGCCGATCCGCAGCTGGCGCCGGAGCATCGGCGGCTCGTCGAGCTGACCCATCGGCCGGTGCCGGTGGCGGAACTGGCGGCCGAGTTGGATCTCGCGGTCGGCGTCGTCCGGGTGCTGCTCGGCGACCTCCTCGCGCGCGGCCTGATCGCGGTGCACGAGCCGCTGTCCATGTCCTGCATCCCCGACGACGACATCCTCAAGGCGGTGGTCAGTGGACTCCGTGCGCTATGACCGGACGGGCACCGGCACCCGCGTCCCCCTGGCGTTGAAGATCCTCGTCGCCGGCGGGTTCGGCGCCGGCAAGACGACGCTGGTCAGCGCGTTGAGCGAGGTCCGGCCGTTGCAGACCGAGGAGATCCTCACCGGCGCGGGAGCCGACACCGACGATCTCTCCGGGGTGGAGGGCAAGTCGACCACCACGGTCGCGATGGACTTCGGCCGAATCACCATCAACGACGACCTCCAGCTCTACCTGTTCGGCACCCCTGGGCAGGACCGCTTCTGGTTCCTCTGGGACGAGCTGGCCTTCGGAGCGCTCGGTGCGGTGGTGCTCGCCGACACCCGCCGCCTGGCCGACTGCTTTCCCTCGATCGACTACTTCGAGCAGCGTGGCATTCCGTTCGTGGTGGGGGTGAACTGCTTCGACGGCTCGCGCCGTTTCGACCTGCCGACCGTACGCCGTGCGCTGGACCTCGATCCGGAGGTGCCGCTGGTGCTCTGTGACGCGCGCGACCGGCAGTCCGGGAAGCTGGTGCTGATCAGCCTGGTCGAGCACGTGGCCCGGCAGCGGGGTGAGCCGGTACCCGTGGCCTGAGCCGTGCCGGTGCGCGCCGCCGCCGGCTTCGAAGCCCGCCCTTCGGCCCGCCCGTCCGGGAAGAAGTCACGCACTGATGGCTGACCCGGCCGGTGACGGGGAAGGTCTCTGGTTGGATTTGACGGAGACGTCGGCGAAGGGCGGGGATCGTGAACGGTCGGGGTGAGGTGGTCCACATCGGCTGCTACACGGCGGAGAGCGGTGGGCGCGGCACCGGGATCATGACGGCCCGCCGCGATCCGGCGTCCGGCGCGTTGACGCTGCTGGACACCGTCGCGTCGACCGCCTCGCCGTCCTTCCTCGCCCGCCACCCGAGCCTGCCCGTGCTGTACGCCGTGAACGAGCTGCCGGACGGGGCGGTCAGTGCGTGGCGGGTCGGGTCCGCGGGCGAGCTGACGGCGTTGGCCGCTCGGGCCACCGGGGGTGCTGAGCCGTGCCACCTGGCCGTGCTCCCCGGCGGCGGGCACCTGGTGGCCGCCAACTACGGGGGCGGCAGCGTGACCGTCTTCCCGCTCGATTCCTCGGGGGTTCCCGGTGAGCGCAGCGACCTGGTGGTGCACGAGGGGCACGGCCCCGACCCGCAGCGCCAGGACCGGGCGCACACGCACATGGTCTCCCCGGCTCCCACCAACGGTCCGCTGCTCGCGGTCGACCTCGGGACCGACTCGGTCTACCGGTACGACCTGGACGGGGCCACCGGCCGGCTGGTGCCCCGAGCGCCGCGGGTGCACGCGGCGGCCGGATCGGGCCCCCGGCATCTGGCCCGTCACCCGGACGGGCGGCGCTGTTACCTGGTGGGCGAGTTGGACGGGACGGTCACCGCGTACGAGCTGACCGCCGACGGGTCGCTGCACCGGCGTACCCGGGTCGAGGCGAGTGGACGGCCCGGGCACGTGCAGCCGTCGGAGGTCGCGGTGCGGCCGGACGGGGATTTCCTCTACGTCGCCAACCGGGGCGTCGGCACCGTCGCCGTCTTCGACCTGCGGGGCGACCGACCGGAACTGGTGGGCGAGATGGACACCGGTGGGGAATGGCCCCGCCACTTCGCGTTGCTCGGTGAGCATCTCTACGTGGCGGACGAGCGGGCGCACATGGTCCGCGCGTTCTCGGTGGACCGATCGACGGGTGTGCTCGAGGCGGTCGGTGAGCCGCTGTCGGTGCCGAGCCCGACGTGTGTGCTGCCCTGAGCCGGGCGCGAATCGATCATTCAGCCACCCCACGGGATCGGATGTTCACGCTCTGTTGCTAAACGTTGATCAACTGTTTCTCCTGCGTAACTTTCGTACGAACGGTTATGGCAGTTCAGGGAATGGGTACGCAAGATTGTCTGCGTGTCTGCAGGCCGCCATCGCATGCGTTCGAAGATTCCCGGAGTCGCCGCCACCGCATCGGCGACGGCGCTCGTCGTTGTTGCGGCGGGTGCCTGGTTCGGTTACCGGGAGTTGATACAACCATCCTGTTCGGGGCAGATCCAGCTCTCGGTGGCGGTCTCCGCTGAGCTGGCCCCCGCAGTCGACGCCGCCGCTGGACAGTGGGTGAAGGACGGTGCAGCGGTCGGGGGCACCTGCATCGCGGTCGACGTCACCGCCAGTGAGCCGGTCGACGTCGCCGCGGTGGTGGCGGGCAAGCACGGGGCGGTCCTGGCCGGTGTGGGTCAGGCCAGCGGCACGGCGGTCGCGCCGGACGTCTGGATCCCGGACTCGTCGACCTGGTTGGTGCGACTCAAGAAGGAGGCGACGGCGTTCGCGCCGACCAACGGCGCCTCGATCGCGCGCAGCCCGGTGGTAGTCGCGATGCCCCAACCGATCGCCAGCCGGCTGGGCTGGCCGAACGCGAAGCTGAAGTGGACCGACCTGCTCAAGCAGGTGAACAGCAGCAAGCCGCTCTCCACGGGCATCGTCGAACCCACCCGCGACGCCGCCGGCCTGTCCGGACTGATGTCGTTGACCGCCGCGGCGAGCGGTGCCGGCGGCGACCAGCAGACCACGGTGGGTGCGTTGCGCGCCCTGGCGACGGGTCGTTCCGCCCTGCGGAACGACCTGCTCGCGCGGTTCCCGAAGTCGACCGACTCGGCGGCGATCGCGAGCGGGCTCGGCGCGGCGGCGCTCTCCGAAGAAGACGTCATCGCATACAACAAGACGAAGCCCCCGGTCCCGCTGGCCGCGCTCTACCTGGAGCCGACGCCGGCTCCGCTGGACTACCCGTTCGCCGTGCTGCCCGGCGTCGAGCCGGACAAGGCTTCGGCCGCACGGGTGCTCTTCGAACTCCTGACCACCGCGAACTTCCGGGACCGGCTGGCCGCGCAGGGCCTGCGGGCGCCGGACGGCACCTTCGGTGCCGGGTTCGAGGCGCCGGAGGGTGCCCCCGGCCCCGCCGGACCCTCGGCCCCGCCGAGCGGCGGCGGAACCGCGGCCGGGGGGCTGGACGGCGACTCGATCGACCGCGTCGTCTCCAGCTGGTCGATCGCCACCCAGACCGGCCGGATGCTCGCCGTCATCGACGTCTCCGGCTCGATGAAGGCGGCAGTGCCGGCTGCCAACAACCGCAGCCGCGAAGAGGTCACGGTCGAGGCGGCCCGCCGCGGCCTCGGCCTCTTCGACGACTCGTGGTCGATCGGGCTCTGGACCTTCTCCACGAACCTGGTCGGGAGCCGGGACTACAAGGAACTGGTAGGCATAGCGCCGCTCTCCGGCAACCGGGGCAAGTTGGAGTCGACGCTGAGCGCCATCCGGCCCTCGAACGGTGACACCGGCCTCTACGACACCATCCTCGCGGCCTACAAGACGGTGCAGGGCGACTGGCAGGCGGGCCGGGTGAACTCGGTGGTGCTCTTCACCGACGGCAAGAACGACGACAAGTCCGGCATCTCCCAGGCGAAGCTGCTCGCGGAACTGAAGCGGCTGGCCGATCCGGAGCGGCCGGTGCAGGTCATCCTGATCGGTATCGGTGACGGCGTCAGCAAGGCGGAGCTCGACTCGATCACGAAGGAGACCGGTGGCGGAAGCTTCGTCGCCAAGAACCCCACCGAGATCGGGGGCATCTTCCTGAAGGCCATCGCGTTGCGTCCCCCGGCGCCGCGCTGACCGGCGGCACAACAGACCGAGGGGCCCGTCGTACCGAGAATCCGGTACGACGGGCCCTGTTTCGTCGGTACCCACGGCGAGGAAAAGTGACGGCAATACGTCGAAAGCAATCGGCCGCCATGGTTGTCAGGGAGGATGTCGACGTGCCCCGGCGCCGTCGGCCCCTGCCCGGCCCGATCGTCGACCCGGGGCCGTCCTGAGCGAAGTGGGAGGGCTGGTGACCTCGGCTACGCTGTTGACCCCTGCCAGGACGCCGTGGACTCCGGAGGGCACCCCGTCCGGAGCCGCGACCCGCATCGACGAACGGGCCTACATCCGGCTCCTCGTCGTGCTGGACAGCGTCGTTCTGACCATCGCCCTGCTGGTCGGTTACCTCGCCCGGTTCGGCGACGAGGAGCCGAGCGGCTCGAAGGTCCCCTATGTGCTGGTGGCCCCCGGGCTGGTGCTCCTCTGGCTGGTCTCACTGAAGGCGCTGGGCTGCTACGACGACCGGGTGATCGGCTACGGCGCGGACGAGTACCGCCGGGTGAGCGCCGCGAGTCTGCGTCTGGCCGGCGGGATCGCCATCGTCGGCTACGTGGCCGACCTGGGCGTGTCCCGAGGCTTCCTGGCGATCTCGTTCGCCGTCGGCACCCTCGGCCTGGAGGCGGCCCGGTTCGGCGCCCGCAAGCGGCTGCACCGGGCGCGCTCGCGGGGTAGCGGCTGGTCGCGCAAGGTCCTGGTGGTCGGCGAGACCGCGCACGTGCTGGAGCTGGTGCAGACCCTGCGGCGTGAGCCGTACGCCGGCTATCACGTGGTCGGGGCCTGCATCCCGGACGCGTTGCTCGCCCCGGTGCCCCAGCGGCTCGGTGACGTGCCGGTGGTCGGGTCCTTCCGGGGCATCCCCGAGGCGGCCACCGCGATCGGCGCGGACACCGTCGCCGTCACCGCGTCCGGCGAGCTGACCGCAACGCGGCTGCGCCGGCTCGGCTGGCAGCTCGAGGGCACCGGGGTCGACCTGGTCGTCGCTCCGGCGCTGACCGACGTCGCCGGTCCCCGTATCCACACCCGCCCGGTCGCCGGCCTGCCACTGATCCACGTCGAGGCGCCGGAGTTCCGCGGCACGCGCAAACTGGTCAAGGGTTTCGTCGACCGATCCGCCGCCCTGGTCGCGTTGACCCTGCTGCTGCCGATCCTGGCGATCATCGCGCTGGCCATCCGGCTGGACAGTCGCGGCCCGGTGCTGTTCCGCCAGACCCGGGTCGGCCGGGGTGGTGGCGAGTTCGGGGTGTGGAAGTTCCGCACGATGGTGGTCAACGCCGACGCTCTGCTGACCGAGCTGACCGCCAGCAACGAGACCGACGGCCTGATGTTCAAGATGCGCGACGACCCGCGCGTCACCCGGGTCGGCCGGCTGCTGCGCAAGTGGTCACTGGACGAGCTGCCACAGCTGGTCAACGTCCTGCTCGGCCAGATGAGTCTGGTCGGCCCCCGGCCGCCGTTGCCGTCCGAGGTGGCCCGCTACGACGGAGACGTGGCCCGCCGGCTGCTGGTCAAGCCGGGCATGACCGGGCTCTGGCAGGTCAGCGGCCGGTCCGACCTGAGCTGGGAGGACGGCATCCGCCTCGATCTCTACTACGTGGAGAACTGGTCGCTCGCGGCCGACCTCACCATCCTCTGGAAGACCTTCGGTGCGGTGGTCAACGGCCGTGGGGCGTACTGAGCGGGCGGGTCAGGGCTGCTGGCCGGTCCAGTCCACGCAGACGACGACGGCGTCGTCGACCAGGTCGCCGGCCACGAACGCGCGTAGGTCTCCGATGAGTGAACGGACCGCGTTCAGCGGCTCCATGGGCCCGGTACGACGGAGGAAACGCTCCATCGCCATCTCGCCGTAGCGGCCGTGCTGCCCGACCGCGTCGATCACCCCGTCGCTGAGCACGAAGAGCCGCTCCCCCCGGTGCAGCGGGAAGCGCTGCTCCCGGTAGTCGGTCGCCTCGAACATGCCGAGCGGGAACTGGGCCTCCAGCTCCTGGCCGGTGACGTCGCCGTCGCGGACGCGTACCAGCCGGGGGGATCCGGCGTCGACCGCCGTCATCACTCCGCTGCGCAGGTCGAGCTCCAGCAGCAGGGCGGAGAGGTACTGGTCACCCCGGTACAGGTCGTAGATCGCCTGGTCGGCCAGGGCGGCCTGGTCGGCCAGGGCGAGCCGGGCCCGGCGGGCGTTGCGCAGCGCGCTGGTGGCCAGCGCGGTCAGCATCGACGCCGCGACGCCCTCACCCGTTCCGTTGACGACGGCGATCCAGAGTTGTTCCCCGTCGTCGGACCAGTCGAAGCTGTCGCCCCGCACCGCGTACGCCGGCTCCAGTTGCCCGGCCAGCCCGAACGCGGGTCGGGTGCGGCTGCGCCCAGGCAGCAGCTCCCACTGCATCTCCGCGGCGAGGGTCAGGCGCCGACTGCGGCGGGCGGTGCGGTAGACGTCGGTACCGGCGGCGACGGCGGCCAGTTCGTGCGCGAGCGTGGTGGCGATCTCGGTCAGCTCGTCGCGTACGGCCGGTTCGTCGGGTACCGGGGCCAGGCGCAGCACACCACGCTGCTCGCCCCGCATGGTCACCGGGAAGTACCCGGTCGTGCCGTCGAGCACCGGCTCCTGATGATCGAAGCAGCGCCAGGCGGGATGCCCCGGACCGGTGATCCCCGTACCCTCGGCTAGCGGTAGCAGGACCGCGAGCCGGTAGTCGACCTGGAACAGTTCGGTGGCGGTGATCCCGTACCGCTCGGCGAGGACGTCGGCGACCGCGTCGACCAGCCGGTGGGCCGGCGCGACGATTAGGGCTTCTCGTGCCTGATCGGCCGGTTCGCTCACTGCTACTCCTCGCTCAGCGGCTCGTTCGCCGGGTCTGCGGAGTACTCTCGGGCCACCATGGCCGAACTGCACGATCCACGGGACTCCGCGCTGAGTACCGCCGCTGCGCTGGACGCGGCGGCGGGTGCACTACTCACCGTATGGGAAGCGGCGCGGGAACGGACGACCAGCCGCGTCTCCGGCGCCCAGTTGCGCGCGGTGATGGTGGTCGAACAGCATGACGGGATCAACCTGCGTCGGCTGGCCAGCCGGCTGGACATGTTGCTCAGCTCGGCCAGCCGGCTCTGCGACCGCCTCGTGGCCGCCGGGATGCTGGAGCGCGAGCCGGGACGGCTCGATCGCCGGGAGATCGCGCTGCACCTCACCCCGGAGGCCCGCCGCCTCCTCAGCGAGCTGCGGGAGGACCGGCGGGAGCAGCTCGCCCGGATCCTTTCCGGGATGACCGCGCAGGGCCGGGAGGCGCTGCTGCACGGCATGCGCGAGTTCGACGAGACTGCCCGCCGGCAGGAGGCGGAGTCCGCCCCGGTGGAGCCGGTGCCGGTCCGGCCGGACGGGTTCGAGAGCGACGACGCGACCTTGCCGGCACCTCGCGACTGGTCGGACGGGTCACCGGTGGCGCGTACCGCCTGACCGGCCGCACGCCGGGTGGCTCCACATCCGGATCTGCCCGGCGCGGGTCGCTCAGCCGGTGCGCGCGAGCCAGCCGGCCGGGCGCGCGATGATCCGGCGGACCACCGAGCCGGCCGCTCCGACCGCGGCGGCGTCGGCGCCGAGGGCCGCCGGTCGTACGGTGACCGGTGACCAGGCGGCGGTGAGCACCCGGCGGGAGATCTCGTCGAGCACCGGTGGGCGCAGCCACGGGGTGAGCGGGGCGTAGCCGCCGCCGAGCACCACGGTGTCCAGGTCGAGCAGGTTCACCACCGAGGCGACCGCGATGCCGAGCGCGGTGCCGGCCTCCCGCAGCGCGCGCAGCGCGTCCACGGAGCCGGTCTCGGCGAGTTCGGTCAGCCGGACGGAGGCCGTGTCGGCCGGCAGGTCGGCCCGGTCCAGCCCGGCGGCGGCCAGGATCGCCTCCTGCCCGGCGTACTGCTCCAGGCAGCCGCGTCCGCCGCAGCTGCAGGCCCGCCCCGCGGAGTGGACCGGGATGTGCCCGATCTCGCCGCTCCATCCTCGGGCGCCGCGGAAGAGGTCGCCGTCCAGCACGATGCCGGCGCCGATGCCGACCTCACCGGAGATGTGCAGGAAGCTGGCCGGCCCGCCGGAGCCGGCGTGCAGCTCGCCGAGGGCGGAGAGGTTCGCCTCGTTGTCGACCACGATCGGGGGTATGCCGTCGACCCGTTCGGTCAGCGGAGGCAGTCCGGCGAGCAGCGCCGGCACCGGCACGTCCCGCCAGCCGAGGTTGGGCGCGAGCCGGACCGTGCCGGCGTCGTCGACCAGCCCGGGCACGCCGAGCGCTGCTCCGGCCAGGGTGAGTCCCTGTGCCGCGGCCTCGGCCCGGGCCTGGCCGGCCAGCTCGACCAGCCGGCGGAGCGCGTCGGCGGGGGAGACCGGCCGCAGGTCGGCGCGGTGCACGGTGTGGTGCCGTACCCGGCCGGCGAGATCGACCACGCAGACGGCCAGGTAGTCGACGTTGATCTCCAGCCCGAGACCGGCCGGCCCGTTGCCGGCGAGCACGAGCCCGCGGGCCGGGCGTCCCGCCCCGGACCGCGGCGCCGGTTCGGCCTCGGTGACCAGCCGGCCGGTGATCAGGTCCTCGACGAGCGCGGAGACGGTGGCCCGGGTGAGACCGGTCTCGGTGGCGAGGACGGCCCGGGACGGCGGGCGGTCGGCGGTGGCGATCCGGCCGAGCACCACGGCTAGGTTGAGCTCACGCAGGCTGCCCTGGCGGACCGCGCCGACGGGACCGGGGGTAGGGGTCACCCCTTGACAGTGCCACAGGTCAGCCAAATAATTCAATCGCTGAACAAATAGCCGACCCCACCCCTCGGAGGCTGCCATGGCACCCCGTCCCACTCCCGCCGACAAGTTCTCCTTCGGGCTCTGGACCGTGGGCTGGCAGGCCCGTGACCCGTTCGGCGACGCCACCCGTCCGGAGCTCGACGCGGTCGAGGCGGTGCACCGGCTCGCGGAGCTCGGCGCGTACGGCATCACGTTCCACGACGACGACCTGATCCCGTTCGGCGCCGACGCCGCCACCCGCGACCAGCACATCGCCCGGTTCCGCAAGGCCCTCGACGAGACCGGCATGGTCGTTCCGATGGTCACCACCAACCTCTTCACCCACCCGGTCTTCAAGGACGGCGGCTTCACCAGCAACGACCGCGACGTCCGCCGCTACGCGCTGCGCAAGGTGCTGCGCAACGTCGATCTCGCCGCCGAACTCGGTGCCAAGACGTTCGTGATGTGGGGCGGCCGGGAGGGCTCCGAGTACGACGTCGCCAAGGACGTCCAGGCCGCGCTGGAGCGCTACCGCGAGGCCGTCGACCTGCTCACCCAGTACGTCGTCGACCGCGGGTACGACCTGCGCTTCGCGCTCGAGCCCAAGCCGAACGAGCCGCGCGGTGACATCCTGCTGCCCACCGTCGGGCACGCGCTCGCCTTCATCTCCACCCTGGCCCACCCGGAGCTGGTCGGCCTCAACCCCGAGGTCGGCCACGAGCAGATGGCCGGGCTGAACTATGCCCACGGCATCGCCCAGGCGCTCTGGCAGGGCAAGCTGTTCCACCTCGACCTCAACGGCCAGCGCGGCATCAAGTACGACCAGGATCTGGTCTTCGGCCACGGTGACCTGATGAACGCGTTCGCCCTGGTCGACCTGCTGGAGAACGGTGGTCCCGGGGGCGGGCCCGCGTACGACGGCCCCCGGCACTTCGACTACAAGCCCTCCCGCACCGAGGACATCGCCGGGGTCTGGGCGTCGGCCGAGGCGAACATGGCGACCTACCTGCTGCTCAAGGAGCGGGCCGCGGCGTTCCGCGCCGACCCGGAGGTGGCCGAGGCGCTGGCCGTCAGCAAGGTGGGGGAGCTGGCCACGCCGACCCTGGGCGACGGGGAGAGCTACGCCGAGCTGCTGAACGACCGCTCCGCCTTCGAGGAGTTCGACGTGGACGCGGCCGCCGCTCGTGGCTTCGGTTTCGTCCGGCTCAACCAGCTCGCCGTCGAGCACCTGCTCGGCGCGCGCTGAGGCGGTCGCCATGCCGCTCGTAGCGGGGGTGGACTCGTCCACCCAGTCGTGCAAGGTCGTGATCCGGGACGCGGAGACGGGGGCGCTGGTCCGTCAGGGCCGCGCCCCGCACCCGGACGGGACCGAGGTCGACCCGGCCGCGTGGTGGACGGCGCTGCGGGCGGCGGTCGACGCCGCCGGCGGGCTGGCCGACGTGGCGGCCGTCTCCATCGGCGGCCAGCAGCACGGCATGGTCGCCCTGAACGAGGCCGGCCAGGTGGTCCGGCCGGCGCTGCTGTGGAACGACACCCGCTCGGCCGACGCGGCCGAGGACCTGATCGGCGAGGCGGGCGGCGGCGAGACCGGCCGGCGGTTCTGGGCGGACGCCGTCGGCAGCGTGCCGGTGGCCAGCTTCACAGCCACGAAGCTGCGCTGGCTGGCCCGGCACGAGCCGGAGCACGCCGCCCGGGTCGCCGCGGTCTGCCTGCCGCACGACTGGCTCACCTGGCGGCTGGCCGGGGCACCCGGTCTCGCCGGGCTGCGTACCGACCGCGGTGACGCCAGCGGCACCGGCTACTGGTCACCGGCCACCGGCGAATACCGGTTCGACCTGCTGGAACGGGCCTTCGGCCGGCGCCTCGCGGTGCCGACGGTGCTCGGCCCCCGCGAGACCGCGGGGGAACTGCACCCGGGCGCGCTGGCCACCGACGGGGTACCGGCGGGGCCGGCCGGCAGCGGAGTGCTGCTCGGCCCGGGCACCGGCGACAACGCCGCGGCGGCGCTCGGCGTGGGCGCCGGCCCCGGCGACGTGGTGGTCTCGATCGGCACGTCGGGCACCGTGTTCAGCGTCGCCTCGGGACCGTCCGCCGATTCCACCGGCATCGTGGCCGGTTTCGCCGACGCCACCGGCCGGTTCCTACCGCTGGTCTGCACGCTCAACGCGGCGCGGGTGCTGGACGCCGCCGCGTCGATGCTGCGGGTCGACCTGGACGAGCTGGCCGACCTGGCGCTCGCCGCGCCGGCCGGCGCGGACGGGCTGGTCATGGTCCCGTACCTGGAAGGGGAGCGGACCCCGAACCGGCCTACCGCCACCGGCGCCGTGCACGGGCTGACCCTGCGCAACTCGACTCCGGGCCACCTCGCCCGGGCCGCCGTGGAAGGGATGCTCTCCGCGCTCGCCGACGGGCTCGACGCGCTCGTCGCTCAGGGCGCCGAGGTCCGTCGGGTGATCCTCGTCGGTGGTGGGGCCCGCTCGATCGCGGTGCGGCGTATCGCGCCGCAGGTGTTCGGCTGCCGGGTGGTCGTGCCGCCGCCCGGCGAGTACGTCGCCGACGGCGCCGCACGCCAGGCCGCGTGGGTCGCCCTGGGTGGTGACCGGCCACCGGCGTGGCAGCTCGACGGCACCGAGGAGTACGCCGCCGAGCCGGTCCCCGCGATCCGGGAGCGGTACGCCGTCGCCCGGGACCACGTCATCGAGCGCTGAGCGGTTCCCGGGGCGGGTGGACGCCCGCCCCGGGAACGCACCGCTCGTCGTCTCCGCAGTGGCCGGAGGGCACAGCCTTCCGCGCCGGCCGGAGGGCACCTCGCCCGGCCCGGCGACGCCATGGGCTGTACGCGTACCGCGCCCGTCGGGGATGATCTTCACGTGCCCTGCCTGCCGTCGGCTCCGTGGACCGGACCGATCACCACGAACGAGGACCTGTCGCGGCTCCACCGCGCGATCGTCCGCCTCGGCCGGTGCACGGCCCGGGTCGGACCGTTGTCGTACGCGGAGGCGACCGCCTGGCTGGGCGACGACGCGGCCGCCGTGCCGACGGGCCGTGCCACCCTTGCCGAGCGGTACGCGCTGCGCGCCGCTGCGCCGGTCGCGGCGGAGCCGACCGTGACGATCGGCGGTCACCTGTGAAACGGATCTGCCTCGGCGGGCCGCCGCCCGCTCCTGTCCCGAGGCTGCTTGGCTGCACGGCATGGCCATGAGCCGGGGTGGGAGAGCGCGCGCCTGGGGCGGGACCGCGGTGCACCGCGGTTACAGCGTCGTGGTCTTCGTGCTGCTCGCCTCGCTGGACAACGTGGCGATCGGGCTGGTCCCACCGTTGTACGGCCCCATCGCCGACGCGTTCGAAGTGCCCCAGCGGCTGCTCGGCCTGGTCACCGCCGCGACGTTCGTGGTGAGCGCGGCGGCGGCCGTCGGCTGGGCGTACGTCGGCGACCGGGCGAACCGCAAGCCACTGCTCATGGCCGGCACCCTGATCTGGGCGGTGGGCACCGGGGGCGGCGCCCTGGCCGGGAACTACCTGACGTTCCTGGTCGCGCAGGTGATCGCGGCGGTCGGCCTCGGCGCGGTCGGCTCGGTCGGGTTCTCCGTGGTCACCGACCTGATCTCGCCCCGCCGCAGGGGTCTGGTGATGAGCTTCTGGGGGCTGTCCCAGGGGGTCGGCACGCTGGCCGGCACGCTGGTCGCCGGCCTGCTCGGGAGCGTGGACTGGCGCCGGCCGTTCCTGGTGCTCGCCGTCGTCGGCCTGGCGGCCACGGTGGCGTACCTGTTCACCTACGACATCCGGCGCGGCCAGAGCGAACCGGAACTGGTCGACGCGCTCGCCGCCGGGGCCGACTACGACTACCGGATCAGCCGGGCCGACCTGCCGCGGATCCTCGCCCGGCGGACCAACCGCTGGCTCATCCTGCAGGGGCTGACCGCACAGGCCGCGTTCGGTTCGCTGGTCTGGCTGCCGGTGCTCTTCACCGAGCGGGCCGAGGCCCAGGGCCTCTCGACCGCCACCGCCGTGCTGGTGGGCAGCGTCTTCGCCACGCTGTTCCAGCTCGGCGGGGTCTTCTCGATCGTGGGCGGGCTGGTGGGCGACGCGGTGCAGCGGCGTACGCCACGGGGGCGGGGTCTGGTCGCGGCGGTCGGCATCCTCGCCGCGGTGCCGCTCTACCTGGTGTTGTTCTTCGTGCCGATGCGTATCGACGTGCCGGACGGGGCGAGCGCCGGCGCGGTGATCGCGGCCGTGCTGGCCAGCGTGGTGACCGAGCCGACGGTCGGGTTCGGCCTGCTGACCGCCGTGGTCGCGCTCGCCCTCACCTCGGCGAACTCGCCGAACTGGTTCGCACTCATCGCCGACGTCAATCCGCCGGAGCACCGCGGCACGGTCTACAGCCTCGGCAACCTGGTCAACGGTGTCGGCCGGGCATCGGGCAACGGGCTGGTCGGAGCGGCCTTCCCGGTGCTGCAGACGGCCTTCCCGCCGCCACTGAACTACGCCGTCGGGCTGGCCGCGTTCCAGCTCCTCTTCGTGCCCACCGGCGTCATGTACTGGTTCGCCGCACGCCACTCACCGGCCGACATCGCGGCGGTGCGCGGCCTGTTGCACGAACGCGCCGAGCGCCTGGAGTGAACGAGGGCCCCGGTCGACGCCGAGCGTCGGCCGGGGCCCGAGTCGACCGGTCAGGCGCGGAACCAGACCGTCACGTCGGTCGGCACCGCCCCGTCGTCGGTCAGCGGCTCGCTCGCGTGCAGCACCTCGGCGCCGGACGGCAGCGACACCGGCGGCTCGCCGAAGTTGGTGAGCACGGTCAGGTCGCCGTTGTCGAAGGTCAACACGGTGTCGCCGGACTCACGCCAGCGCAGCGTGCCCTGGCCCAGGCCGTACTCCCGGCGCAGCCGCAGGGCGGTCCGGTACATCTCGTACGTCGAGCCGGGCACCTCCCGCTGCCGGTCCAGGGCGTACTCGGCCCAGACCTCCGGCTGCGGCAGCCAGCTCGCGTCGGTCGGGCCGAAGCCGTACGACGGCGCGTCGGCCTCCCACGGGATCGGCACCCGGCAGCCGTCGCGGCCGCGCTGGGTGTGCCCGCTACGGGCCCAGGTCGGGTCCTGGCGGGCCTCGTCGGGCATCGTGGTGTGCTCCGGCAGCCCTAGCTCCTCACCCTGGTACAGGTAGGCCGAGCCGGGCAGGGCGAGCATCAGCAGGGTGGCCGCCCGGGCCCGGCGCAGGCCGAGCGCGGCGTCCGGCTGCGGGTCGCCGGCGCCGATGCCGTTCGGGCGCGGCGTACCGATCGGCAGGCCGAGACGGGAGGCGTGCCGCACCACGTCGTGGTTGGAGAGCACCCAGGTGGTCGGGGCTCCGACCGAGTCGGTCGCCTCCAGCGAGCGGGTGATCACCGCGTACTGGGCGGGCGCGGTCCAGGCAGCGAGGAGGTACTCGAAGTTGAACGCCTGATGCATCTCGTCGGGCCGCACGTAGCGGACGAGCCGCTCGGCCGGCTCCACCCAGGCCTCGGCGACGAGGATCCGCTCACCCGGGTAGCCGTCCAGCACCCGGCGCCAGTCGCGGTAGATCTCGTGCACCCCGTCCTGGTCCCACATGGGCGGGCGGGGCCGGTCCGCCTCGTTGCCGGAGAGGATCTCCTGCGGCTCCTGCCAGTCGGCCAGGTCGGCCTGCTTGATGAGACCGTGCGCCACGTCGACCCGGAAACCGTCCACCCCCCGGTCGAGCCAGAACCGCAGGACGTCGAGGAACTCCGTACGCACCTCGGGGTTGTCCCAGTTCAGGTCCGGCTGGCCGGTGTCGAACAGGTGCAGGTACCACTGGCCGGGCCGGCCGTCGGGTTCGACGACGCGGGTCCATGCCGGTCCGCCGAAGACGCTCTGCCAGTCGTTCGGCGGCTGCTCGCCGTCCGGGCCCCGGCCGTCACGGAAGACGTACCGGCTGCGTTCGAGGCTGCCCGGCGCGGTGGCCAGGGCGGCGGTGAACCACGGGTGCGCCGACGAGGTGTGGCTGGGTACGAGGTCGACGATCACCCGCAGACCACGGGAGTGCGCCTCGGCGATCAGCTTGTCCGCGTCCGGCAACCGGCCGAAGAGCGGGTCGACGTCGCGGTAGTCGGCCACGTCGTACCCGGCGTCCGCCTGGGGCGAGGGGTAGAAGGGGGAGAGCCACACCGCGTCGACGCCCAACTCGACGAGGTGGTCGAGGCGGGCGGTGATGCCGGGCAGGTCCCCGATCCCGTCCCCGTTCGAGTCGGCGAACGAGCGCGGGTAGATCTGGTAGATGACCGCTTCGGTCCACCAGCCGGCGATCGGGCCGCCGGACCGGTCTTCCTTGCTCACGTTGCTGTTCAGGGCCTTCTCCCGTGTGTCGTACGTGTGGTGCGGTGGGTCCGCCGACGTCGCCGCCGGACGGTTCGTTCAGTGTGCCCGGGGCGGTGCGGTCGACCCGCGTACGACCAGCCGAGTGGGCAGGATCACCGGCTGGCAATGAGTGTCCGACCGGGACGGGCCGGCCGGGGTGAGCGGCCGACCGTCGACCGCGTCGAGGGCGTGTGCGCCGAGCGGGTCGAGCAGCATGCGTGCGGCCAGCCGGCCCTGGTCCGCCGCCGGCTGGGCCACGGTGCTGAGGCCCAGCACGCCGGCCAGGTCGTGGTCGTCGATGCCGATCACGCTGACGTCGTGGGGTACCCGCAACCCGGCGTCACGCAGCGCGGCCATCGCCCCCATCGCCATCTCGTCGCAGGCCGCGACGATCGCCGTCGGGGGTTCGCCCCGGGCCAGCAGTTCGGCGGTGGCCCGGGTGCCGCCCGCGATCGTGAACTGGGACTCCACGTCCAGGCTCGGATCCGGTCGCAGCCCGGCCGCCAGCATGGCCTCCTGGTAGCCGCGCCGCCGTTCGGCGTGGGCGGTGAAGGAGAGCGCGTCGTGGGGGTAGCCGGAGATGTGCGCGATCCGGCGGTGCCCGAGGTCGAGCAGGTGCCGGGTGGCCGCCCGCGCGGTGTTCAGGTCGTCGATCCGTACGCAGGGCCAGCCCGGTACCGGAGTGCCCGAGCTGATCGTCACGCCGGGCACGTCCAGCGCGGTGAGCGCGCTGACGTCGGCGGGGAAGAGCGGGGTGGCCACCAGCATGATGGCGTCCGCGCGTTTGTGGAGGTTGGCCGTCCGCAGCACTCGCTGCCGGGACTGCTCACGGCCGCCGAGGTTGTAGAGCAGCAGGTCGTACCCGGACTCGTGGAGGAACTTCTCGACCGCCTCCACGACCGTGGCGAAGAACCAGCGGGTGATCTGGGGGACCACCACGGCGATGGTGCCGGTCCGGCCGCCGGCCAGGCGCGACGCGCTCGGCGAGACGGCGTACTGCAGCTTCTCGGCTGCGGCCAGCACCCGGTGTCGCGTCGCGGGCGAGACCGTCGGGAGGCCGCGCAGCGCCCGGGAGACGGTTGCCGTGGAGACCCCGGCCAGCCGGGCGACGTCATCGATCGTGGTCACGGTTCCCCCCAGTTCCGTGGCCGCGTCCGCCGCCGCCCATCGGATCGCGGGCGGCGGCGGACGACGTGCCTCAGCCCTTCACGCTCCCGGCGAGGAGCCCGCGCACGAAGTAACGCTGTAGGGACAGGAACACGATCAGCGGTACGACGATCGACACGAACGCACCAGCGGTGAGTCGCTGCCACTCGTTGCCGCGGGAACCGGCCATCTCGGCCAGCCGGACGGTGAGCGGCGCGGTCTCGTCTCCGCCTCCGGCGAAGATGAGGGCGACCAGTAGGTCGTTCCAGACCCAGAGGAACTGGAAGATGCCCAACGCGGCCAGTGCCGGGGTGATCAGGGGCAGCACGATGGTGCGGAAGATCTTCGGATGGGTGGCCCCGTCGACCCGGGCCGCCTCCATCAGGTCACCGGGCAGCTGCGAGATGAAGTTGTGCAGCAGGTAGACCGCGAACGGCAGCGCGAAGCAGGTGTGGGCGAACCACACCTGGGCGAACTTCTGTTCGTCGACCAGGTCCCAGGCCGGCAGCACCTGGACGCCGGCGATGGTGACGCCGGTGGAGAAGAACTTCAGCAGCGGCACCAGGGCCATCTGCAGCGGCACGATCTGCAGCGCGAAGATCCCGATGTAGACCCACTCCCGGCCCCGGAAGTTGATCCAGGCCAACGCGTACGCGGCCAGGGCCGCGAAGGCGAGCGGGAAGAGCACCGACGGAATCGTGATCGCCAGCGAGTTGATGAAGTAGCTGGCGAGCTGCCCGGAGGACGAGGAGCGGCCGAACAGGACCTGCTGGTAGTTCTCCAGGGTGAACTGCGGGTCGGTGAAGAACGTCCACCAGCCGGTGGTCTTGATCTGGTCCTCCGGCCGGAACGAGGAGATGAACAGGCCGAAGGTGGGAACGGTCCAGAAGAGCGCGATGACGATCGACACCAGGGTGGCCGTGCGACTGTTCAGCCGCTTGCGGACCCGGCCGGCGACGGTCTTCGGGGTGTCGGTCCGCTGGGTGCCGGCGGCGACAGTGGGCGTGGCGGTGGTCATCTCAGCCCTCCCGCTGCTGACGGAGGTTGCGGATCTGATAGATCACGACCGGGATCACCAGGATGAAGAGGAAGACCGCGAGCGCGGAGCCCTGCCCGTTCTCGCCGTAGCGGAACGCCTGGTTGTACATCTCGTTCGCGATCACGCTGGTGTCGTAGTTGCCGTTGGTCGAGGTTCGGACGATGTCGAAGACCTTGAGCGTGGCGATGGTGATGGTCACGACGACGACGATCAGCGCGGGGCGGATGCTCGGCATGGTGATCTGCCAGAACATCTGCCACGGGCTGACCCCGTCGAGCCGGGCGGCCTCCACGATGTCCGCGGGGACCGCCTTGATGGCGGCGGAGAGCACCACCATGGCGAAACCGGCCTGGATCCAGACCATGATGACGATCAGCAGCAGCGTGTTCAGCGGTGACTCGAGCAGCCACTGCTTCGGTTCGCCGCCGAGGCTGACCACGATCTGGTTCAGCAGACCGATCTGCTCCTGGCCGTCGCCGCGGTACGCGTAGACGAACTTCCAGATGATGCTGGCGCCGACGAAGGAGATCGCCATCGGCAGGAAGATGAGGGACTTGGCGAACGCCTCGAACCGGACCCGGTCCACCAGCACGGCGTAGATGAGGCCGAAGGCGCTGGCCACGAGCGGAACCAGGAGCACCCAGACGAGGCTGTTGATCAGCACCCGGACGATGGAGTCCTCGGAGAACATCCAGCCGTAGTTCTGCAGTCCCACCCAGTTGGTGCTGTTCGAGTCCATCAAGGAGAGCAGCACCGTGCGGATGGCCGGGACGACCAGCCCGACGGTGAGCAGCAGCAGTGTCGGCAACAGGAAGAAGAGCGCGAAGAACCCCTCCCGTTGCTTCCGCCGGCGCGGAAGCGGGGCGCCGCTGGCGGAGGCGGCGACGAGCCGCGCCTCCCGGCGGCGGGCGAACCAGGCCGGCACCACGTCGAGAAGCAGGAGCAGACCACCCACCACCGCGACGAAAGCGATCAGCCCGTACAACAGCATGAGGAACTTCGGCTGTTCCTCCGCGAAGTCGAACTCCATCGACCCTCCCAGGTCCTTATTGGCCGGTGGGCCGGCCCGCGTTCCGCGAGCCGGCCCACCGGTTCAGATCACTTCCAGCTGCTCTCGACGCTCTGGAGCACGGTTGCGGTGTCCTTGCCGTTGATCCAGTCGACCATGCCCTTCCAGAACGTGCCCGCGCCGATGGCGGCCGGCATCAGGTCGGAACCGTCGAAGCGGAAGACCGTGCTCTGGTCCTGCAGGATCTGGACGGAGAGCTTGTCCACCGGGTTGGGGACGTTGGCCAGGTCCAGCTTCTTGTTCGCCGACACCCAGTCGCCGATCTTGGCGCGGCTGTTGGCGTACTCGCCGGAGGCCAGGTAGGTCTGCACCGCCTGCACCTCGGGCCGGTCGGAGAAGGCCGCGACGAACTCGCCGCCACCCAGGACCGGCTTGCCCTTCGACGGGTCGATGGCCGGGAAGTAGAACGCGAAGACGTCGCCGTCCTCGGCCACCTTGGTGCCCTCGGGCCACTGGTTGGCGTAGAAGGACGCCTGGCGGTGCAGCGCGCACTTGCCGGTGGTGATCGGCGTGCCGGCCTCCTGGAACGAGGTGGTGGCGATGCTCTTCACGCCGCCGAAGCCGCCGTTGACGTACTTCTCGTTCTTCAGGATGGTGCCGGCCCGGTTGAGCGCGTCGGCCACCTGCGGGTCGTTGAACGGGATCTCGTGGGTGGTCCACTTGTCGTAGACGTCCGGGCCGCCGGTACGCAGCAGCACGTCCTCGATCCAGTCGGTGGCCGGCCAGCCGGTGGCGTCACCGGACTCGATGCCGGCGCACCACGGCTTGATGCCGCTGGCCGCGATCGTGTCGCTGAGCTTGATCAGGTCGTCCCACGTGGTCGGCGCCGTCCAGCCCTTCTCCTTGAACATCTTGGGGGAGTACCAGACGAAGGACTTCACGTTCGAGCCGAGCGGGGCGCCGTAGAACTGGCCGTTGACCGTGCTGTACTTCAGCCAGTCGGCGGAGTAGTTCTGCTCGGCCAGGGCCTTGGTCTCGGCGTTGGCCGGCTTCAGCTTGCCCGCGTCGGCGAACCGCTTGAGCAGACCCGGCTGGGGGATGAAGGCCAGGTCGGGGGCGTTGCCGCCGTCCACCCGCACGGGGAGCTGAGCCTCGAACTCGGGGCTGCCCTCGTGGTCGATGTCGATCCCGGTGCAGTCCTCGAACGTCTTCCAGGACTCGTCGAGCCGGTCGGCCTCGATGTCCCGGATCGACGAGTAGATCGAGACCTTCTTGCCCTCGTGGCCCTTGTACGTGTCGTATGCGGCACACTCCGCGGAGTCCGCGTTGCTGCTTCCCTTGTCGTTGCCGGTGCCGCAGGCGGTGGCGCTGAGCGCCAGCCCCAGTGCGCCGGCGATCGCGAAGGCCTGGCGTGGTCTGGTGAAGACCGCCATGCCGTCCTCCTTTCTTGCCGGCGCGGTCGTAGTAGAACCAGCGCCGGTCCGATGGGCGTCCCAACATGTAAGCGCTTGCATCGCGCGTGGTCCAGCCCCTGTCAGACACGACCGAGTAACAATCCGGAAACCTCCAGGCAGAGGAGTGGGCACGCTCCCACCGCAGAGACACGCCCTCTTTCGATATCTGTCAATATCTGTCAAGCTGTATGCAGTTCATTGAAGGATATCGACATAGGAGGAGCTGGATGCGTAAGCGTTGGTTCAGCCTGGTGGCGGCCGGCCTGCTGGTCGTGGGGACTCTCGTGCCCGCGACGCCGGCAATGGCCGCGCCGACCTTCAAGGTGCCCTTCCCGTGCGGTCAGGTCTGGTCCGGCCAGACGCGGACCAACCACAGCCCGGCGAACTCGGTCGACTTCAACCGCACCGACGATTCGGGCGATCCGGTGGTCGCCAGCGCGCCGGGCACCGTCGACCGGGTGACCGACCTCGGCGGCACGAGCTACGGCAAGTACGTCCGGATCAGCCACGCCGGCGGCTACCACACCTACTACGCGCACCTGAGCGGCTTCAACGTCTCCGTCGGCCAGTCGGTGGGCTACGGAAGGGTGATCGGCTGGGTCGGCAGCACCGGCGGTTCGACCGGCCCGCACCTGCACTACGAGCAGCGCCTCAACGGCGCCGACATCAAGGTCCGGTTCAACGGCGCGCTCGCCCTCTACTGGGGGACGAAGAACTACACCAGTGACAACGGGTGTTCGTCCGGCGGCACCGCCACCGGCACGGTCAACACCAGCGGCACCCCGCTGACCGTCCGCTCCGGGCCCGGCACCGGCTACGCCTCGGTCGGCACGGTCGCCGACGGCGCCCGGGTGACCATCCACTGCCAGACCACGGGCACCACGGTCACCGGCACCTACGGCACCAGCTCGATCTGGGACCGGATCGGCTCCGGACGGTTCATCTCCGACGCGTACGTGTACACCGGGTACGACGGGTTCATCCCGGGCGTACCACGGTGCTGACCTGACCGGTGGGCCCGGCCGGACCCGGCCGGGCCCACCGGCACGTACGACCACCGCCAGCCGTACGACCAACGGTGCCGGGATCCAGGGCGACGGGCGGCATCGATCAGGAGTTGAGCTGCCAGATGGCGAAGTTGAGGGCCGCCGCGAAGGTGACCCAGGCCCAGTACGGAAGCATGAGCAAAGCCGCCGGGCGGGACACGCGGGCGAACAGCAGGACGGTGAGCGCGATCGCCAGCCACATCACGACGATCTCGGCGAAGGCCGACCCGTAACGGCGGGCAGCGAAGAAGAGCGGTGTCCAGGCCGCGTTGAGCACGAGCTGGACGGCCCAGGCCCAGAAGGCGGCACCGAAGCCGACGCGCCCCCAGGCCAGCCAGCCGGCCAGCGCGATCAGCACGTAGAGCAGGGTCCACACCGGGCCGAAGAGCCACCCGGGTGGGGCCCACGACGGACGATCCAGCGCCGCGTACTCGGCGGAGGTGCCCCGTACACCGAACACGCCGACGGTGGCGGCCAGCGCGACCGCCGCGCCGAAGCCGAGCAGTGCCCATCTCGCTCGGGTCCCGATGCGCCGTGCCAGACGTGACGCGTTCATGGTCATCCCTCGCTGCTAGGCCGCCCACGGCGGGTCCGGATGTTACGGCGCCGGGGTCGCCGGGACCGGTTCTCCTGTCGGGAGGACGGAGAGGCCGGCCACGACGACCCCGGCGGGTCCAGTGGTGAGGGGGTGTGGCGGCGTCAATTGGTGAAGATGCTGACACCTCCCGGGCCCACGAGCAGCCCGACGATGATGAGGACGATGCCCCACAGGATCTGCCGGCGGAACAGCGCCAGGATGCCGGCGACGACCAGTACGACCGCGAGAATCCAAAGAATCAGCTCCATGTCGATCAAATACCCGACGCGCTCAAACGCGAAACCTCTCCATGATCAAGGTGATCGCCCAAGTGGAAGACGCTGTACGCCTGCTTGATCACCGGGTGCGCGACGTTGCGGACACGTACCCCGCCCGGGGTGGTGCCCCGCTCACTGCCGGCATGCGCGTGCCCGTGCACGGCGAGCGCGGTCGGCGCGGAGTCGATCGCCTGGCCGAGCTGGTACGCCCCGAGGAACGGGTAGATCTCCAGCGGCTCGCCGGCGAGCGTGTCCGGCACCGGCGCGTAGTGGGTGAGCGCCACCAGCAGGTCGCAGTCCAGGCTGAGTAGCGCTTCGGCCAGTCGGTCCGCGCTCTCGGTGGTGGTGTGGACGAACGCCTTCATCTCCGGCTCGCCGAAGTCGCTGGCGCAGCGCCCGGCGAAGCCGCCCCCGAAACCCTTCACCCCCGCCACGCCGAGTCGGCCACCGGTGCACTCCAGCACCACGCCGTTGCCCTCCAGCACGGTGATGCCCGCCTCCTCCAGCACCTTGACCACCTGGGGCACCTGGTTGCACTGATGGTCGTGGTTGCCCAGCACGGTGATCACCGGCACGTCCAACCCGCCGAACTCCTGCGCCACGCAGCGCGCCTCCGCCTCGGTCCCGTGCCGGGTCAGGTCACCGGCGAGCAGCAGCACGTCCGCGCAGTCGGACAGTTCCTCCAGAGCCGGCCGGAAGCGGCCCACCACGTCCTCGTCGAGGTGCACGTCGCCGACGGCAGCGATCCTTATCACCATGGAACCTCCTCAGGGCAGTTGCTCGATCTGCGTCGGCGCCTCGGTGCGGACCACCCCGATCTCGCTGGTGACGGGTAGGTTCGGGAAGCGGTCCGCGACGCGGCGGAGGATCTCCTCACGCCGGTGGGAGCTCTCCACCTCGCCGTAGAGCACGAGACCGGTCTCCCGGCGGACGACTGTGATGCCCTGCTCGGCGATGGACGGATCCTCGGCCAGCGCTCGCTGGATCTCCGCCTCGAGGTACTCGTCGGGTGGCCCGGTGCTGGTGCTGCCACGGTGCTGGGTCACGATGTCCCCTCCTCTGCCGGGGTGCCGGAGTACGGCACCACCTCCAGCCGGTCCAGCAAAACCAGGAACGCCTCGGCGTACGGCGAGTGCTGCGTCTCCTTCCGTACCCGTTCCCAGTCGATCTGCTCCCGCAACGAGCGCGCGAGGGGCAGGCCGCGGGCGAAGTCGCAGTAGTGCTGGGAGAAGCTGAGCAACTTGTGCACCATCAGTTGGGTGGCGGAGAGCACCGGCATGTGGATCGCGTCGACGGGTCGTACCAGGGTGTCGGCGAACGTCTCCTCCGTCACCGGCGTCTCGATCGGCCGGTGGATGAGGTCCACCATCCGTTCGTCGTCGTAGACCTTCACCAGCCAGTCCTCCGGTGGGTGCTCGGCGGTGAAACCTGCCGCCACGAGCGCCGCCAACGCCTGCTCGACGTCGACCTCCCGGATCAGGAAGTCGACGTCGTGGTCACTGGAGTGACCACCGTGTGCGTACACGGCGAAGCTGCCGCCGAGCGCGAAGGGGATGTCGGACTGCTTGAGCACGGCGGCGACCTTCTTGAGGGTGTGCAGAAGACTCTCGTCCCCGCGCTCGGCCATCTGGGTCTCCCGTCGGTCGTAACAGGCGGTTGATTCCGGCTTCGGTACCCGGCATTCGGGTCGCCCACACCTGCGGCGGTGGCGGGTGGGCGCGAAACGGGTGCAACCGGTATGTAAGCCCCGGCAGGGGAGCGCGGGTCCGATAGCCTGTGCAAGGTGGTCAGATCACTACGGGAGCGACGTCGCCGAGCCCGGTTGCGCAGCGTCGCCCTGATCGGCATCGACGGCTCCGGCAAGACCACCCAGGCGCACCTGCTCGCCGACGCGCTCGCCGCCGCCGGGCGACCCGCCACCTATCACCGCAACGCCGGCGGTCGACGCTGGCTCGGCCGGATCGCCCAACGACTCGGCCGCCCGGACGCGCAGCGGCTGGTCGGGCGGGACGCGCTGCTCGCCGTGGAGTCCGTGCTGCGTTGGCTCGCCATCGCCCTCGCACTGGTCAGTTGCCTGGTCACCGGGCGCACGGCCGTGATGGACCGCTACTCCGCCTGCCAGTACGCGAGCATCCGGGCCCACGGCGGGCACCGCTGGGAGCGGCTGGCCCGGGTCGGCTACCGCGTCTTCCCACAACCGCAGGTGACCTTCCTGCTCTCCCTCGACCCGGCTGAGGCGTACCGGCGAATCGAGCGACGCGGCACCGACCACGAGACGCTGGGCTGGCTGACCGCCGCCGACACGGCCTACCGGACCCTGCCGGAGTACCCGAGCTTCATCCTGGTGGACGCCGGCCGGTCGGCCGACGAGGTGTCCCGACAGATTCGGCGCCACCTCGCGGACTGGTTCGGCACCGACGAACCCGCGACCGGCCCGCCGCTGACGACCGGCGGGCGGGACAACCAGCCGGAATCACTGAGATCGGCGTGACCCGCCAGGCGGGACGCGGCGATCCACCACCACGCCCGGCGGTGATCCGCGACGGCGCCCGGCGGTGGCCGGCGACCGGATCAGGCCCGGCCGTACACCGGCACGGCGGCTCCACTCGTCGGGGCGGACTCGGCGGAGGCGAGGAACCGGATCACCCCGGCGATCTCGGCCGGGGGGACCCAGCGCGAGTGGTCAGCGTCCGGCTGGGCGGCCCGGTTGGCCGGGGTGTCGATGACGCTCGGCAGCACCGTGTTGGCCCGCACACCGAAGCGTCGGTATTCCACGGCTACCGCGTTGGCGAAGGCGAGCACCGCCGCCTTCGCGGTCGCGTAGCCGGCCGCCCCGGCGAACGGGCTGATCGCCGCGCGGGCGGCGACGCAGACCACGGCACCACCACCGGCGGACACCAGGTGCGGCAGCGCCTCCCGGGTGACCAGGTGGGTGGGGCGCAGGTTGACGGTGAGCATCCGCTCGAACTCGTCGATCGACGTCTCGTGCACCAGCCCGCTGCCGGCGTATCCGCCGACCAGGTTGACCACCGCGCGCAGCGGCGCGTCCGGATCGTCGGCGGCCGCCTGCACCGCCCGGGCGGCGCCGTGCGGGTCGCCGACGTCCGCGACCAGGCGGTGTACGCCGTCGGCCGCCGGCTCCGCCGCGGACCGGCCGCTCCGCTCCGGTACGACCACCCGCCAACCCGCCTCTACGAAGGCGGCGGTGACCGCCGTGCCCAGCCCGCCTGCCCCGCCGGTGACGAGCACACTGTGTCGCGCCATACGGCACACGCTAGCCCCGGCGGAAGCACGGCCTCACGCGGGTGTCCCGGGCGACGACGCCGAGTCGTCCGATCCCGGACTGCCGGACCGGATGCCGCGCCACGCCGTACGGTCGGAACGGGTCGGATGTCTGTGTCGCTCGCCACCGTCGGGGACGGCGGACCCGGCCTGGCGGCTGACGCACCGGGCTCGGCGGGGGTGGCACGCTGTCCCGGATGGTGAGCCACCGTCGACGGTACTTCCCCCAACACGCGCAGTCATGGTTGACGCTCACGCCTCGTGAAAGTAAGTTTCATCCGTGGCGAAGAGTACGAAGATTTCTGCGAGTCACGAGCCCGGTGGGCTGATCGTCCACATCAGTGGCTTGCTCCCGTCGCTGTCGCCGGCCGAACAGCGGGTCGCCCGGCTGGTCGTGGCCGACCCGGCCGACGCCGCGCGCCGGACGATCACGGATCTCGCCACCGCAGCCGAGACCTCCGAGGCGACGGTGATCCGGTTCTGCCGGTCCGTCGGCATGGACGGCTACCCCCAGCTGCGCATCCGGCTCGCCGCCGAGGCCGCCCGCCGGATCGAGCCGCCCGACGCCCGGGTGGTCGGTGGTGACATCCCGCCCGGCGCCGACCTGGCTCAGATCATCGCCACGATCGCCTTCAACGACGCCCGTGCGGTCGAGGAGACCGCCGAGCAGCTCGACCCGGCCGTCTGCGAGCGGGTGGTCGACGCGATCGCGGGCGCCGGCCGGATCGACGTCTACGGCGCCGGGGCCAGTGGTTTCGTGGCCTCCGACTTCCAGCAGAAGCTGCACCGGATCGGCCGCACCGCCTTCTACTTCCCGGACGTGCACACCGCGCTGACCTCGGCCGCGCTGCTCGGTCGGGGCGACGTCGCCGTCGGTATCTCGCACACCGGCACCACCTCCGATGTGATCGAGGTGCTGGAACAGGCCCGGGCCCGGGGCGCCGCCACCGTCGCGCTCACCAACTTCCCGCGTTCGCCGATCACCGACGTCGCCGACTTCGTGCTCACCACTGCGGCGCGGGAGACCACCTACCGGTCCGGGGCGATGGCGAGCCGGCTGGCCCAGCTCACCGTGGTCGACTGCCTCTTCGTGGGGGTGGCCGCCCGCAACCGGGCTCGCGCCAAGAAGGCCCTCGAGGTGACCGCCGAGGCCGTCCAGTCCCACCGGGTGGGTGGCGGACGGAGGCGGGCATGACCACCGGTGCCGTGGAGCCGGACGAGGTGTCGTCGCCCGCCCCGGATTCCCGCCCGGTGGTCCGGGTGGGCGCCCCCACCGAGCGTCGCAACCCGCTCAGCGTCGATCTGGACCTGATGTCCACCCGGGATGTGCTCGCGGTCATCAACGAGGCGGATCGGCTGGTACCGGCCGCGGTCGCCGACGTGCTCGACCAGATCGCCGCCGCGGTCGACCTGGCCGTGGCGGCCCTGCGTGGCGGCTACCGCGTGCACTACTTCGGCGCCGGCACCTCGGGCCGTCTCGGCGTCCTCGACGCCGCCGAGCTCGCACCCACCTTCAACTCGCCGCGGGACTGGGTCTGCGCTCACCTCGCCGGTGGACCGGACGCCGTGTGGCGGGCCGTGGAGAACGCCGAGGACGACGACCGGGGCGGAGCGGCCGAGGCGGCCGACTGCGTACGCGCAGGTGATCTGGTGGTCGGCCTGGCTGCCAGCGGCCGCACCCCGTACGTCCTGGGAGCGCTCGCCGCATCCCGCGCCAAGGGCGCCTCGACGGTGCTGCTCTGCGCCAATCCGGAGGCGGAGGCCGCCCGGTCGGTGGACGTCTTCATCGGGGTGGATACCGGACCGGAGGTGGTCACCGGGTCGACCCGGATGAAGGCGGGCACCGCGCAGAAGCTGGTGCTGAACGCGTTCTCCACCGCCGTCATGGTTCGGCTGGGACGGGTCTACTCGAACCTCATGATCGACATGGTGGCCACCAACGCCAAACTCCGTGGTCGGATGATCTCGATACTGATCGAGGCCACCGGATGCTCGGAGGAGGTCTCCCGGCGGGCGATCACCGAGGCCGAGGGTGACCTGAAGACCGCCCTGGTGTCGCTCGTCTCCGGCGCCGGAGTGCCGGCCGCCCGGGCCGCCCTGTCCCGCGCCGACGACCAGGTACGCGGGGCGCTCGCGCTGCTCGCCGGCTGACCGGACGTCGAACGGTAATCATGGCGTCACCCGGCGCGAGGGTGCGCGGGGTGCGATCCGGGGCGAACGCCGGGCCCGGGTCGCCTTGTCCGAGCCGGTCGGGAACCCGTCCGGCGGGCGGGCATAGAACCCGGCTACGGATTGTTCATCGAGGCGCGGGGTATTACCAACTCCGTGGATGAACCGCCCCGTCCACCGGTGCGTATTCGGCAGTGACCAGGATCGCACCCCTGGTGGTGACCCGGGTCGCTGTCCCCCTCCTATCCGCAGTGCTGCCATATCAGGGGCGACGGTGAGCGGTCGTGCCACCGACCCGTACGTGGTGCCCAAGGCGAGCCACCCGGCGGGGTGCTGACAGCAAACATGGATCGCGCTTTCAGCTACTACTCAGGCATTCGTGACAGTTTCGACTCACGACATGGAATCCCCGACACGTCTCAACTGTTGTGTAGGTGTCACCACCGACGGGCACAGCGGAAGTCTCGGGGGAGGGCTGATGGACGTGGGGATGGCAAGGAACCGGGCAACCGGCGCGAGCGAGGGGACCGTGGGCAACGTGGACAAGAACATCGGCATGCGAACCGACGAGGTCGCCGAGGAGCGTGACCTGGTCGGCGTCTACCTGCACGAGATCTCCCGGACGCCGCTGCTGGACGCCGCCAAGGAGGTCGATCTCTCCAAGGCGATCGAGGCCGGCCTCTACGCCGAGCACCTGCTCGGCGAGGACCGCGTCCCCGCTGGTGTCGCCAGGGAGGATCTGGAGCGGCTGGTCGTCGAGGGGGAGCGGGCGAAGGACCTCTTCATCCGCGCGAACCTCCGACTGGTCGTGTCGATCGCTCGTCGGTACGTGCGTTCGGGGATGCCCATGCTGGACCTGATCCAGGAGGGCAACACCGGCCTGGTCCGGGCGGTCGAGAAGTTCGACTACGAGCGCGGCTACAAGTTCTCCACCTACGCGACGTGGTGGATCCGCCAGGCGATCAGCCGGGCGATCGCCCAGCAGGAGCGCACCGTCCGCCTGCCGGTGCACCTGGTGGAGGACGTCAACCGGATGCGCAACATGGCCCGCCAGCTCACCCGCGAGCTGGGCAGCGACCCGGAGCCGGAGCAGATCGCGGCGGCGCTCGGCGTGACCGTCGAGCGGGTCAACGAGCTGGTGCGCTGGTCGCAGGACACCGTGTCGCTGGACACCCCGGTCGGCGACGACGGCGACACCAACCTCGGTGACCTGGTGGCCGACAGCGATGCCCCGTCGCCGGAGGACATCGTGCTGACCGGCCTGGAGCGGCAGCGGATCGAGGGTCTGCTGAACCACCTCGACGACCGCTCCGCCGGCATCATGCGGGCCCGCTACGGGCTGGAGGACGGGCGCGAGCACTCGCTCACCGAGGTCGCGTCGCGGTTCTCGCTCTCCCGCGAGCGGATCCGGCAGCTGGAGATCCAGGCCCTCGGCCGGCTTCGTGAGCTGGCCCGGGCGGAGGGGCTCCAGGCAGCCTGACCTACCAACCAACACGACGAACGGCCGGTGTCCGACACGGGACACCGGCCGTTCGTCGTCAGGTGGATCAGCGCACCCGGCCGTAGCCGTGGATGGGCATCATGTTCATGCCCCGCTTGAGTACGTTCCGTCCGGCGCTCGGCGCGTCGATCACCTGGCCGTCGCCGACGTACAGGGCGACGTGCCCGAGCCCGCGGTAGAAGACCAGGTCACCCGCGCGTAGCTCGCCGTGGCCGATGTGGGCCACCGCACCCCACTGCATCCGGGCGTTGTGTGGCAGGGACTTTCCGGCCGCCCGCCAGGCCGCCGAGGTCAGGCCAGAACAGTCGTAGCCGTTGGGGCCGGACCCGCCCCAGACGTACGGCTTCCCGATGGCCCCGTAGGCGTATCGAACGGCGACGCCGGCGTCACCGGAGACGGCGGGTGCCTGCCGGTCGGGGGCGGGCCGGGCCGTGGGCGCCGCGGGTTCCTCGGTCGCCCGGCCGTACGCCGTGCGACGCAGGTCGTAGAGGCGGCCGAGATCCCGCTCGATGCGTGACTTGGTGTTGGCCAACGCCCGGGCCTGGGCGTCCTGCCGGTCGAGCACCTTGTTCAGGCGGGTCCTCTCGTCGATCAGCTGGCGCTGGCTCTCGGTGAATCCGGAGATTCGCGCCTGGCGTTGCCGGGTCAGGTGCTCGATCGTGCCGAGGCGGTCCAGCATGGCGGCCGAGCCGCCGGGGCGGAGCAGTGCGTCCGCTGCCTGCAGGCCACCTGTCTTGTACGCGGTCGCGGCGATCTCCGCGACGTCCGCTCGGCTCTGCTCGGTCTGCCGTTCCAGCGGGCCGATGCGGGCCTGTAATCGGTCCACCCCGGCCTTGTTGGTCTTGATGTCCTCGCGGAGCTTGTTGTACGACTCGACGACCCGTTCCAGTTCCGTCGAGGAGCGCTCGATCTGGCGGTTGAGATCGGCGGGGGAGGGCTCTGCCCGGGCCGCCGTGGCCGGTGCGACCAGCGCGGCCGCCAGGCCGGTGACCGCCAGTGTGCGCAGCATTCTTTTCAGGGATGACAAGAGCGGAAGGCTCCTCTCCCACGGCCACCGATGGGTGCTGACGCCCCCCGATGACACCGGACCGTGGCCCTCCGGATGGTGGGCACTGGGCCGGGCCGGCTCGCCCAACCTAACCCGGGACGGGAGTCGTGCGCAGTGGAAGTCGGGACGAATGTTGGCATAGTGGCCGCAAGTGCCGCCTGCGACAGGTGACCTACCGTGATCGTTAACGAGGTGATCGCGCGCTAGGTGCGCCGAGGTTGCGGCATTTGCCCAGACAATGACATTCGTCGTTCTGGACGTATGCCGCCGGATGGCGGTGCCCCATAACCGATAAAGACGGAAATGGATTCCCATTCCCGTCCATGGGCCGGTGTCGGCGCGGTGACCTGGTCCGGCAAATCCGATCTGCGCTGGCAGGGCGGCAACACAATGAACCCGTAGCCGGGATTCCCGTCGACCAGCGCCGATGCCTGGTACCCCCCTCGACGGGCCGCCCCGACGGACCGCCGCGGGAGGTAGCCGTGAATCCTGAAGGCGCGACCACAGCACCTGGATCACCCGGGGTGACCGGGGCCAGGAACACCCTGCTCTACGCACGTCCCGGAATCGTCGTCACGGTCGACCGGTTCACCGTCGGCCGCAACACCTTCCGCATCGCCGACCTCACCCACCTGCGCGCCACCCGAGGTCCACACGACCGGATCGCCGTGCGGGCGGTGGCGACCAGCGGGGCGATGATCGGCGGAGTGGGCCTGCTGCTCGGCTTCACCGGCGGGCTGCAACGGCTCACCGCGAGCGCGTACCTCATCTTCGGCGCCGTCCTGTTGGTGCCGGCGCTGCTGGGGCTCGCCGGCGACCGCTGGCGGCCGCCGGCGTACGAACTGTGGGGCATCTACCGGGGCGAGCGGGTCCTGCTGTTCAGCACCGACGACGAGCGGCAGTTCGGTCAGGTCACCCGGGCCCTGCTGCGAGCCCGGGAGATGAACCGGTACGGCGGATGGAACGAGCCGCTCGCCTCGGCCGACCCGTGGCGGCCGAGTCGCTGACCCGGCCGGTCTGGCGGGTCAGCCGGCGACCGGCTCCGGGGTGCGCTCCGCCGGCTTCCTGAGCCACGCCGTCGCCCGACGCTCGGCGTAGAAGGAGACGAAGGGCACGGTGCCGGCCAGCATCACGCCGAGCATCCGCTTCAACGGCCACTCCGCGCGACGGGCCAGGTCGAACGCGGCCACCAGGTAGATCATGTAGAGGAAACCGTGCGCCGGGCCGACGGTCTCCACCACGACCGGGCTGTCGAACAGGTACTTCAGCGGCATGCCGATCACGACCAGCACGATCAGCACCACGCCCACGATCCAGGCGATCACACGGTACCGGGTAAGGGCTCCGCCCACCTCTGTCCGTCCTTCCGAACCCGGCTCAGCCGGGGTAGTCACCGGGCCGAGCGCCCGGATTCGCGTTCAACCATGACAGGTAGCGGTTGTAGGCGGCCAGATCGGCGTCCTCCATGCCGCCCGCCGCCGCCGGGACCCGGGCCACCCGGACCGGCCGGCGTACCACCGGTCGGGTCGCGGAACCCGTGCCGTCGACGGCCGGATCGTCCCCGGCGGCGACCGGCTCGGCCGGCCGCTCCGGCTCGTCGCCGCGCAGCGTGTGTCGTGCCTCACGCCACCAGACGAAAACCACGAACCCCGCGAAGATCGGCCACTCGAAGGCGTACGCCCAGCTGAGCGTGTTGCCTCCGGCGGCCCGGCTGATCTGCCACCAACCCAGCGCGAGGAACGCGAGGACGAGCACGACCGTGACCACGTGGCGCGCGATCCACGCCGGGGTCCAGAGCCGCTTCATGGGATCGAGGGTACCGGCACCGGCCGCCCTCTCCGACGAGGTGTCGTAGTTGTCGCGGGCCGGGACGTTTGGTGCCACCCGGTGTGGGCAACCGTCTAGACGCCAGCCCAAACGAGACCAGGGGGGCGAGATGAGACAGGAAGGCTACCTGCCGGGCGGTGCGGCCAGCCCGGAGGAGCGGGTCATCGAGTGGAGCGGCGACCACCTCGCCGACCCCGCCACACTCGGCCCGGACCTGGGCGGCGAGTTGGGCGTCGACCCCGGCGAGCTGACCGACGACGACCTGATCCGCGAGATCCACAGCCTGCACCGCACCCGGCTCGACACGTTGCGGCACGCGTCCGACTCGGCGCTCGCCCACCACCTGCGCCGGACCGCCGAGCTGGAGACCGAATACCTGGCCAGGTACCCGAGCCGGGAGGTCGACCCGAGCCGGCTGCGGGACGAATGATGGCGCACGCGGAGCGCGGCATGTCCGCGCCGCCCGAGGTCGTCTTCAACACCGCCACCGACCCGGACCGGGCCGCGGCCTGGCTGCCCGCCTTCCTGCGTACCGACGGCGTCCCGACCCCGGAGATCCGCGGCGAGGAGCTGTGCGCTCGATGGCAGGTCTCGGCCCCGACCGAGTCCATGGCGGAGATCCGGGTGGACCCGGAGAACTCCGGCGGCGCGCGCATCCGGTTCGACTACTCCGTCCGGTCCGGTGGGCAGGACGCCGACCGGCTGGCCGTCGAGGCGTTGGACAGCCTGGCCCGTGAGGTGGCCGACAACCTTCAGGCGGGCTGACCGCCCAACACCCCGCCGGTCGGCAGGCCGGCACCGTCGGCCGACCCGGCCGGCGGAGCAGGTGCGACGACGAGGAGACCGGGTGACTCCGTACGGCTTGAGGAAGAAGGCGGCGCGGCTGCGCCAGGCGTACGCGCCGCACGAGCACCGCCCGCTGGGCGGCTACCTGGCGGCGATGGGCACCTACGCGGGGGTGACCGCGACCATCGCGGGCCTGGCCCGGGCGACCGGTCGCTCCGTGCCCGAACGGCCCGCCCCGGCCGACGTGTTGCTGCTCGCCGTCGCCACGCACAAGCTCAGCCGGTTGCTGTCGAAGGACGCGATCACCAGCCCGCTGCGTGCCCCGTTCACCCGCTACGACCGGCCGATCGGCAGCGGCGAGGTGATGGAACAGGTCCGCGACTCCGGCAGCGCCACCCGGCACGCGATCGGGGAACTGCTCAGCTGCCCGTTCTGCCTCGCGGTCTGGGTCGCCACCGGACTCACCGGCGGCCTGGTGCTCGCGCCGCGGCTGACCCGTCTGGTGGCCACGGCGCTGACCGCGGTGGCCGCGTCCGACTTCCTGCAGATGGGGTACGCCATCGCACAGCAGGCCGCCGAGGCCGGGGGGCAGCACGAGGAGTAGACGCCGACCGACGAGAAGGGCCGGCCCGTGCCGAGCCGGCCCTTCTCCGGTGAGCGTCCCGGTCAGGTAGGTGTCGTACCGCCGTTCTCGCCCGCCCAGCCGCGCGACGCCTCCGGCTCCCGCTCACCCTTGTCCTCGTCGGTGATCACCTTGCGGTCCACCGCCGTCCGGTCGTGCTCGTTGGCGAAGTCCGGGTCGGGCAGGTTGTCCACGCCCGCCGGAGGCTGAGCCAGCGCCGGGATCTTCTCGTGGTCCTCCTCGTGGTGGGACATCTCGCTCCTCTCACCGGGGGTGGGGGTCTCAGGTGACCGAGCCACCGAGCAGGTCGGCCGCCTCGTCGACCGAGTACTCCCCCTCGGGCAGCGCGCCGATCCGGGTGAGCCAGTCGGCGGGGAGTTCGGCGGCCACCGCCCGCCGGTAGATGTCCGACCGGCTGACCCGTTCCTGGCCGTGGTAAAGGTCTTCGAGCAGGTCGTCGAGGCGCCGGGTGTCCGGTTTGTCTGTCACGGGTGCGTCGTCGGTCACGGCGATCAGCTACCCGCGCCGGAAACGGTCAAACGCCGGGAGGAAAGACAGCGGCGCCCCGGCCGGGTTGGCGGGGGGGCGCAGGGCGGGGGGGTGGGGGTGG
>NZ_JBEXFP010000035.1:34315-69065 GCF_040606825.1 Micromonospora sp. NPDC005367
AGGTGGTCGCAAGGAGTTCGGAGGTACGGCCGTCGGCCGTACGGCACAACGCGGGCGCCGCTGGGCGTCGGTGTGCAGGTCGCCTCTCGGCGAGTGGCTCGACGCGGCTCCAGCCGGACGGTATTCCGCGAAGGCAATTGGGTGAGGCCCGGGGACACTGGACACACCGACACTCCACTCAACCGCGGCACCCCCGTGGGTCTTCCGCGCCGTCCCGTGCCCTGCGTCACACCCGCCGGAGTCCCCGCCTGCTCGCCGTGTCCGAGCCGCACGGCGGACCGGGCGGCTCCCGACACGGCGGGCGACGGTCAGGCGGGGGTGGGGAGCGACGCGCGGCGCGCCCGCACGGCTGCGGCGAGCTGTTCGAGGACGTCGGCCGTGGTGTCCCAGCCGATGCACGCGTCGGTGATCGACTTGCCGTACTCCAACTCCCGGGTCGGGTCGAGGTCCTGCCGGCCAGCCTTGAGGAAGGACTCCAGCATGATGCCGACGATGCCGCGCTGCCCGGCGGCGAGCTGGCCGGCCACGTCGGCGGCGACGAGCGGCTGGTTGCGGTGGTTCTTGCCGCTGTTGGCGTGGCTGGCGTCGATCACGACCCGCTCGGGCAGGGCCGCCGCCCGCAGCAGGTCGAGCGCACCGGCGACCGACTCCGCGTCGTAGTTGGGCCGGCCGCCGCCACCGCGCAGCACCAGGTGCCCGTCGGCGTTGCCCCGGGTGTGCATGATCGCCGGCGTGCCGGAGAAGTCGATGCCGGGGAAGACGTGCGGTACGCCGGCCGCCCGGATCGCGTCCACGGCCGTGCCGATGCTGCCGTCCGGGCGGTTCTTCATGCCGATCGGCATGGAGAGTCCGGAGGCGAGCTGCCGGTGCACCTGGCTCTCCACCGTGCGGGCGCCGATGGCGCCCCACGCCACGGTGTCGGCGATGTACTGGGGGGTGATCGGGTCGAGGAACTCGCAACCGACCGGCAGGCCGAGGCGCAGCACGTCCAGCAGAAGCGCGCGGGCCAGCCGCAGGCCGCTGTTCACGTCACCGGAGCCGTCCAGCCGCGGATCGTTGATCAGCCCCTTCCAGCCGACCGTGGAGCGGGGCTTCTCGAAGTAGACCCGCATCACGATCAACAGGTCGTCAGCGAACCGGTCCGCTGCCTCACGCAGCCGCCCGGCGTACTCCAGCGCCGCGGCCGGGTCGTGCACCGAGCAGGGACCGACCACCACCAGCAGGCGGTCGTCGGCACGGTCGAGCGCCCGGCCGACCGCGCGCCGGCCGGCCAGCACGGCCGAGGCGAGCGGTTTGTCCAGGGGCAGCTCGTGGTGAAGCAGGGCGGGGGTGGTCAGCGGCACGACACGGTCGATCCGCTGATCACTGACCTGATCGGTCTCCGGGGTCGTCACGGTGGGCTTCCTTCCGCCGACCGTGACCCGGGGCCGGTGCCCGGGTCGAGCCGGCTGCTCGTACAGAAAAGGCAGGACCATGAGGCCCCGCCCAGCCGGCTCGAAGAGAGGTGACGTCAGATCATGGTGAAGTCACCGGCTCCTCCAGCCGGCTGCCTAAACCATCGATACGACCGCGTCACGGTAGCCAGCGTACCTGACGCATCGGGCAACGTTCAGCCCGACGCCGCTGACGTCCCACATGTGTGGTGCGCGCGTGCCGGCCCTGAGGCCGGGGTATGAGGGGCGACATGAGCGATGAGCGGAGTGAGCTGGACCGGGTCGAATCCCGCGCACACCTGCTGCCGGAGGAGACGGCGGCGGGCAGCGACGACCCGGAAGCGCAGGCCGAGGCGATCCTCACCGAGTCCGACGTCCGCGAGGACCGGAACATGGCACCCGACACGGTGCTCGAACACCGGACGTCGGATCAGACGGTGACCCCGAGCGAGCCCCCGGACTGAATCTCCACTCCGCGTGCCCGGCGGGAACCCCGGTACGACTGGGCCCGCAGCCACGCCAGAACGCCGACCGCACGCAGCCCCGCAGGCAGGTTGTCGATCGGGTTGAACGCCAGCGAGGCGTCCTGCCGGGCGCTGAGCTGGGTACCGATGCTGACCTGGCCGAAGGGCCGCCACGGTCCCACCGCGGTGGCCGTCGCGAGCACCAGGCGTGGCTCGTCGCTCCGGGTCGCGGCGGCCACCTCGGTGAGGCTCCGGCCCAGGTCGGGCGAGTCCGGGTCGGCCAGCGCGGCCAGCCAGAGCCGACGCGGACCGGCACGCAGCGGCACGATCGTGCTGTACGTCCCGGCGAACCGTCGACGGGGCAGCGGTATGACCCGCAGCACTGGCGGCGCGCCGCTGGAGCTGACCAGCAGGTCGACCGGGTGGGGGCCGTCGGTGTGCACCCGCACGGCCAGCCCGAGCAGGTCGGGCCAGCTCCCCGGGGTGGACGAGCCCTTGGAGAGCCGGATCGTCGCCGGGTAGCGGCCCGGCTCGTCCAGGAAGCCGACACCGGTCGGGGGGCCCGGCGTACCCCAGATCGTCACCTCGCCCGCGAACGACCGGCCGGCGGGGTGGAACAACCGCGCTCCGCGCAGGCGGGTCAGGGCGGCGGCGGCGTGACAGACGGCGTCGCCCGCACGTGCCGCGAAGGCCGACGGACGGGCGGTGGGCGCGGACATGCCCCTCCGTACCCGTGCCCGGCCGGTCGATGCGCGCACCGGGCGGCTGTTCGCGGATGCGGCGACGGCTCGCCCGGCAACGGCGCGTCACCTTTCCGCCCGGGCGATCGGATAGCGTCGTCCCATGCCCGACAGCGGTTACCCCTGGCCAATCGAGACGACCCGGCTGGACAACGGCCTGCGCGTGGTGGTGAGCGAGGACCGCACCGCGCCCGCGGTGGCGGTCAATCTCTGGTACGACGTCGGTTCCCGGCACGAGCCGCAGGGGCAGACCGGCTTCGCTCACCTCTTCGAGCACCTGATGTTCGAGGGCTCGCTGAACGTCGCGAAGACCGAGCACATGAAGCTCATTCAGGGCTCCGGCGGATCGCTCAACGCCACCACCAACCCGGACCGCACGAACTACTTCGAGACGGTCCCGGCCGAGCACCTCGAGCTGGCGCTCTGGTTGGAGGCGGACCGGATGGGCGGCCTGGTTCCGGCGCTGAGCCAGGAGACGCTGGACAACCAGCGTGAGGTGGTCAAGAACGAGCGGCGCCAGCGCTACGAGAACGTGCCGTACGGCGACGCCTGGCTGCGGCTCCTGCCGCTGCTCTACCCGCCGGGGCACCCGTACCACCACGCGACGATCGGCTCCATGGCCGACCTGAACGCCGCCGACCTGGCCACGTTCCAGGCGTTCCACCGGACGTACTACGCGCCGAACAACGCCGTGCTCACCGTGGTCGGCGACGCCACCGCCGTCGAGGTCTTCAAGCTGGCCGAGAAGTACTTCGGCGTCATCCCGCCGCTGGCGGACATCCCGGCCGCGCCGGACGGCCGGACGGCGGCGGCCACCGGGCGGCCCGCCACGGAGACGGTGGTCGCCGACGTGCCGGCCTCGCGGGTGTACGTGGCGCACCGTACCCACCCGTTCGGCAGCGCCGAGTACGACGTGGTCACCGTGCTGGCCACCGTGCTCGGCAGCGGCCGGGGCAGTCGCCTCTACCAGCGGCTCGCGGACGGCGAGCGGCTCGCCCAGCCGGACCTGGTCGGCGCGTACGGGGTGGACCTGGCGCACGCCCCGGCGCCGCTGATCGCGACCGCGACCGCCCGCCCCGGGGTGAGCGCCGAGCACCTGGCCGCCGGGCTGCACGCGGTCGTGGACGAGCTGGCCACCGTGCCGGTCACCGCAACCGAGCTGGATCGGGCCAAGGCGCTGCTCAGCACCGCCTGGTGGCGGCAGATGTCCACGGTGGACGGCCGGGCGGACATGCTCGGCCGGTACGCCACCCAGTTCGGTGACCCGACGAAGGCCGCTGAGCGCCTGCCGGCGTGGCTGGCGGTGACCGCCGAGCAGATCGCCGAGGTCGCCGCGGAGGTGCTCGTCGCGGACGACCGGGTGACCCTGACCTACCTCGCCGAGGAGAAGCCATGACCCTGATCGCCACGCGCCCCGGGCCGGGGGCCGCCCGCCCGTACCGGTTCCCGCCGGTCGTCCGCCGTGCCGTGGCCGGCGGTCAGGTCGTCGCCGCACACCTGCCCGGGCAGAACCTCGCCGTCGCGCTGCTGCTGCTCGACGCCGGCGCCGAGCGGGAGCCGCTCGGCAGGGAAGGGCTCGGCGGGGTGCTCGCCAAGGCGCTGGAGGAGGGCACCGCCCGGCGGGACGCGGCCGCGTACGCGCTCGCCGTCGAAGGGCTCGGCACCGAACTGGTGACCGGGCTGGACTGGGACTCGTTCCAGGTCAGCGTGCAGGTGCCGGTGGACCGGCTGACCGCTGCCGTGGAGTTGCTCGCCGAGGCCGTGCGTATGCCCCGGCTCGACCCCGCGGACGTGGCCCGGGTACGCGACGACGAGGCCACCGCGCTGCGGATGGACTGGGCCAGCCCGGGGCCGAGGGCGGACGCGGCGCTGCGCCGCGACCTGTTCGGCGCGCAGAACCGCTGGGGCCGCCCGATGTACGGCGACCCGGACTCGGTCGCCGGCCTGGACGTCGAGGACATCCGGGTCTTCCACTCGGAGTGGTTCATCCGGCCCGGCACCCTGATCGTCGCCGGTGACCTGGAGCGGATCGACCTGGACGCGCTCGCCGCAGCCGCGTTCGCCGGCGCCGGCGGCGGGCCGGTCGAGCGGGGCGGTCCGGTCGAGGCGCCGTTGCGGGAGGGTCGGCGGATCATCCTGGTGGACCGGCCCGGCTCGGTGCAGTCCACGCTGCGGCTGGGGCATCCGGCCCCGCACCGCGCCCACCCCGACCACGTGCCGATGGCGCTGGCCGGCACCATCCTCGGTGGCGCCTTCACGTCGCGGCTGAACCATTTGATCCGTGAGGTGCGTGGCTACACGTACGGGATTCGGGGTGACTTCGCCTCGTCGCGGCGGTTCGGGCGGTTCGGGGTCAGCTCCGGCGTGCAGACCGCGGTGACCGCGCCGGCGCTGGTCGAGGCGGTCGGTGAGATCTCCCGTACCCGCAGTGGTGGGGTGACCGAGGAGGAGTTGGCGGTGGCCCGCTCCTGGCGGGCCGGGCAGCTGTCGGTGGAGTTGCAGTCGCCACGGGCGATCGCGTCCGCGCTGACCACGCTGGTGGTGCACGACCTGCCGGACGACTACCACGCCCGGCTGCGTGAGGCGCTGCTCGCCGCCGACGTCGACCAGGTGAGCGCGGCGGCCGCCACCCACCTGCATCCGGACTCGCTCACCCTCGTGGTGGAGGGTGACGCCGCGGTGATCCGCGACGACCTGGCCGCCACCGCCCTGGGCGAGATCATTTCCTGACCCACCCCGCCCTACGAGCGCTACGAGCCCTACGAGCGCACTTTCCCGGAAAGAGTGGCCATTTCCCGTAGGGAGGCCACTCTTTCCAGGAAAGTGGCCCCGCCCAGGGTGCGGGCTCCGAAGGGGTGAGGATGGGGTTACGAAGTGTGATATCAGGCGCGGGGAGTGGGAAGGGTTCCCGTTCCGGGCGGTGCCCTCGGTAGCCTCGCGGGCATGAGGATCGGCATTGTGGGGGCCACCGGTCAGGTCGGTGGCGTGATGCGGCAGGTGCTGGCGGAACGGGAGTTCCCGGCGGAGCAGTTGCGGTTGTTCGCCTCGGCGCGGTCCGCCGGGCGCACCCTGCCCTGGCGGGGCGGGGAGATCACCGTCGAGGACGCGGCCACCGCCGACTACTCCGGGCTGGACATCGTGCTCTTCTCGGCCGGCAAGTACACGTCGATCGAGCTCGCGCCCCGGGTCGCCGAGGCCGGCGCCGTGGTGATCGACAATTCGTCGGCGTTCCGCATGGACCCGGACGTGTCGCTGGTCGTCGCCGAGGTGAACCCGCACGCCGCCGCCGTACGCCCGAAGGGCATCATCGCCAACCCGAACTGCACCACGATGGCGGCCGTCCCGGCGCTGCGTCCGCTGCACGCCGAGGCGGGGCTGGTCAGCCTGGTCGTGTCGACGTACCAGGCGGTCTCCGGTGCCGGCCTGGCCGGCGTCGCCGAGCTGGACGAGCAGGTCCGCAAGGTCGCCGAGCACGCCGCCGGCCTCGCGTTCGACGGGGCGGCCGTCGAGTTCCCCGCGCCGCGTTCGTTCGCCGAGCCCATCGCCTACAACGTGCTCCCGCTCGCCGGCGCGATCGTCGACGACGGCTCCTTCGAGACGGAGGAGGAGCAGAAGCTGCGCAACGAGAGCCGCAAGATTCTGGAGATTCCGGACCTCAAGGTCTCCGGCACCTGCGTGCGGGTGCCGGTCTTCACCGGCCACTCGCTACAGATGAACGCCGGGTTCGCCCGCCCGATCACTCCGCAGCGGGCCCGGGAACTGCTCGCCGACGCCCCCGGTGTGGCGCTGACCGACGTGCCCACCCCGCTGCGGGCCGCCGGCAGGGACCCGGTCTACGTCGGGCGGATCCGGGCCGACGAAACCGTCGAGCACGGGCTGGCGCTGTTCTGCTCGAACGACAACCTCCGCAAGGGCGCCGCACTCAACGCCGTGCAGGTCGCCGAGCTGCTGCTCGCCGAGCGCCGCTGACACGCCCGCCGACCGCCCCGCCCCGCCCCGCCCCGGCCTCCGGGCCCGGGCCGGGCGGCGGTGCCGGGTGGCCCGTCACGACTTCATCGAACTCGCGGTGACCCGCCCACCCGGACAGCCCGACAGCACCGGCAGTCGGGTCGACCACCGCGGGCGGCCGCCCCCGGACCATGGTTGGATGAAAACCCGACCAGGGCGAGCTGGAGGAAACCGTGCCGGACGAGCGTACGCAGCAGGCGCTGATCGACCTGATCGCCGCGCGCCGGATGGGCGTGCTGGCGACCATCAAGCGCGACGGACGGCCACAACTGTCCACCGTCATCTACTCGTTCGACCGGGACGCGGGCCTGATCCGGGCCTCGGTGACCGATGATCGCGCGAAGACCGTCAACCTGCGGCGCGACCCGCGGGCCACCTTCCAGGTGAGCAGCGAGGACGGCTGGGCGTACGCGGTGGCCGAGGCGCGAGCCGAGCTGACCCCGATCGCCGTCGCCCCGGACGACGCCACGGTCGAGGAGCTGATCGAGGTCTACCGGTCGTTGCAGGGTGAGCACCCGGACTGGGACGACTACCGGCGGGCGATGGTCGCCGACCGTCGTCTGGTGCTGCGTCTGCACGTCGAGCGCGTCTACGGCCTCCCGCCGCGAGGCTGACTCGGCACGGCGGCCGACCCGCCGCCGTCGCGTCGCCTGCGGTGGCGGCGACCTGATCGCCGGAATCTAACCGGCGGCCGCGCTGGCCGAGCGGCTCCTGCCTGCGGCGGGCCTCCTCGCCCGGGACCGGCGGCCGGGCGTTACCTCGCCGGGAGCGGCGGGTAGACCGCCGGTGCCGACACCGAGAGGGGGCACCGTGACAACGGTCGGAGAGTTCATGACGACCCGGTTGGTGACGATGGACGGCAGCGACACGCTCACCGCCGCGGCGCAGGAGATGCGTGACATGGCAATCGGCGACGTGGTGGTCACCGATGGTGACAACGTGGTCGGCATTGTGACGGATCGTGACATAACGGTCCGTGCCGTGGCGGAGAACATGAACCCCGCCACCACCCGGCTCAACGAGATCACCACCAAGGACGTGATCACGGTGAGCCAGTACGACGACGCGGTCTCCGCCGCAGACCTGATGCGTACCTACGCGGTGCGCCGACTGCCGGTCGTCCAGGACGGGCGCCTCGTCGGCCTCGTCTCGATGGGCGACCTAGCGGTGGAGCGTGAGCCCCAGTCCGTGCTCGCCGACATCAGCGCCGACGATCCGAACAACTGACGTCCGCCGCGGGCGTGCGCCGGCTCCCCGACGATTCGGGGGGCCGGCGCTTCGCGTCCGTCTCATCCGGAGGGTACGCGGCCGGCCGGGCCGACCCGGCGGTCCGCGTACGTCGACGGCTTCGCCCGCCGCGGTCACCGCGCCCGGTCGCCGGAGGCACGTGGCCGGCCGCGGTCTCACCCGATCCGGGCGAGGTTGACGGCTCGCCGGACGGGCACCCGTGCTCGGACGCCGAACGGCCATCCGGAGGACCGGTGACAACGCCGACCGGGCGGCCGCCGGGGCGTGACCGACCGTGGGAGGAGGGGACCCTTGGACGCCACCACGAGATTCTTCGAGGATGTCGATCGGCGAGATTACGAGCCGAGGCTCGCCAAGACCGCCGGCACCATGCGGGTGGACCTGCAGGAGGGGCCGCACACCATGCACTGGTTCCTCAGGATCGACCACGGCCGGATCTCGGTGAGCCGGGAGAACCAGGAGGCCGACACGGTGATCGGCACCAGCCCCGGGCTGTTCGAGGACATCGCGGCCGGACGCGAACACGGGATCGCGGCGGTCCTGCGCGGCGACATGACGGTGGCCGGCGACCCACGCCTGTTCGTGCAGGTGGAGCGGACCTTCCCCGGGAACCCGGACGCCCGCGGGCCGCGCCGCAAGTTCGATCAGGAGGTGCGGTGATGGCATCGGACAACACGATCCGGATCCTGGACGGCAACACCTTCGTGGTCTCCGAGGACACCGGGGACATCGAGGCGACGCCGAACGAACCCACCGGGCTCTTCTCGCTCGACACCCGGTTCCTGTCGAAGTGGGTGCTGACCGTCAACGGTGAGCGCCTCAACGCCCTCTCGTTCGACGACCTCCAGTACTACGAGGCCCGGTTCTTCCTGGTCCCGGGCATGGCCACCCACTACATCGACGCCAAATTGTCGATCATCCGGGAACGGGCCGTGGGCGGGAGCTTCCGCGAGCAGCTCATCATCCTCAACCACGACGAGAAGCCCGTCGACCTGGAGATCCGGATCGACGCCGGCTCCGACTTCGCCGATCTGTTCCAGGTCAAGGACGAGATCTTGAACAAGAAGGGCGAGATCTACAGCGAGGTCGAAGCCAACTGCCTGCGGCTGGGCTACCGCCGCGGCAACTTCGTACGGGAGACCGCCATCGTCTCCTCCGCCCCGGCCCGCTACGACCGGGACGGGTTCGCCTTCTCCATCCACCTGGAACCGAACGAGCAGTGGGACACCCGTATCGACGTGGAGACCACCGCCGTCGGACCGGGCAGGCGGGACCTGCGGCTGGGCGTGGGTACGCGCAACGTCGAGCGGCTCGCGCTTCAGCACGACCTGGAGAAGTGGATCGCCGACGCGCCCAAGCTCAACAGCCAGCACGAGGCCCTCGCCTCAACGTACCGGCGCAGCCTGGTCGACCTGGCGGCGCTGCGCTTCTCGCCGCTGTCGCTGGGCGGGGCGACCCTCCCCGCCGCCGGACTGCCGTGGTTCATGACCATGTTCGGGCGGGACAGCATCCTGACCTGCCTGCAGACGTTGCCGTTCACACCGGCTCTGTCGAAGACGACGCTGCGGATCCTGGCATCGTTGCAGGGCACCCGCTTCGACGACTTCCGCGACGAGGATCCCGGCCGGATCCTGCACGAGATGCGGTACGGCGAGACCGCCGCCTTCGAGGAACAGCCGCACTCGCCGTACTACGGCTCGGTGGACGCCACCCCGCTGTTCCTGATCCTGCTCGACGAGTACGAGCGGTGGACCGGGGACGTCGCGTTGGTCAAGGAGTTGGAGCAGGAGTCACGGGCCGCCCTGCGATGGATCGACGAGTACGCGGACCTGGTCGGCACCGGCTACATCTGGTACGAGCGGCGCAACACCGACACCGGCCTGGAGAACCAGTGCTGGAAGGACTCCTGGGACTCGATCTCCTACTCGGACGGCAAACTCCCGCCGTTCCCGCGGGCGACCTGCGAGGTGCAGGGGTACGCGTACGACGCGAAGACGCGGGCCGCCCGCCTGGCCCGGGAGTTCTGGGGCGACCCGGCGTACGCCGACCAGCTGGAGCAGGAGGCGGCGACGCTGAAGGAGCGGTTCAACCGCGACTTCTGGGTGGAGGACGGCGAGTACTTCGCCCTCGCGCTCGACCCGGACGGACGCCAGTGCGACGTGCTGAGCTCGAACATCGGCCACCTGCTGTGGAGCGGAGTCGTCTCCCACGAGCGGGCCGAGAAGATCGCCCAGCACCTGGTCGGTCCGCGGCTCTTCTCCGGCTGGGGCGTACGCACCCTCGCCGAGGGGGAGATCCGCTACAACCCGATCGGCTACCACAACGGCACGATCTGGCCGTTCGACAACTCGTTCATCGCCTGGGGTCTGCGCCGGTACGGCTTCGCGGAGGAGGCGGCCATCATCGCCAGCGGCATCCTGGACGCTGCGACGTACTTCAACGGCCGGCTACCCGAGGCGTTCGGTGGCTACCAGCGGGATCTGACCAAGTTCCCGGTGGAGTACCCGACGGCGTGCAGCCCCCAGGCGTGGTCGACCGGTACGCCGTTGCTGCTGCTGCGGACCATGCTCGGCCTGGAGCCGCACGAGGGACACCTCGCGGTGGACCCGCGACTGCCGGTCGGCATGGGCCGGATCGAGGTGCTGGACATCCCGGGCCGCTGGGGCCGGGTGGACGCCTTCGCCCGGGGCCGGTTGGAGGTGCACAACCTGCTCGACTGAGCGCCCCCGGGCCGCAGCGCCCGGCATCCCGACCCGGCGTCGGCGATGATCGTGCGGCAGCCGGCCGGACCGTTCAGCCCTCGGGCGGCCTCAGCGATGCCCGAATGCTGCGTCGCCTGCGTGTCCGGGCCGGTCGGGTGCCGGATCCGCAGCCCGCCGGTAGTAGTCGTCCCGAGAACGGAACTCGACCGGCAGCGACCCGGGCAGGGTGATCCGCTCCTCCCCGATGACCCGGCCGGCGGAGCGCAGCGCCAGCACGTCGCGTTCCTGCGGTGACAGGTCGACCAGTTGGGGACGGCCCAACCGGAAGGCGGCCACCGCCCGGCACACCTGCCGAGCCAGCCTGGCGACCTCGTCGGCCGGGCCGCACAGGGCGAGCGCCGGCTGCTGAATGGTCCGCAGCGCGTCGCACACGATCAGCAGTCGGGCAGGGGCGTCCGGGCGGGTCGACGCCAACTCCAGTCGGGACGGCCACTGCCAGCGGATCTGCCCGCTGAGCAGGCCGGGCAGCCGGACCGGCGGGCGGTGCCGGGCGATGCCCACGGCCCTTCCGCCGGACATCACGGCCAGCTGTGAGCCCTCGCCGACCCAGACGATCCGCTGATCGGTGACGGTCACCGCCACCGGGCCGGGCAGGGCCCACACCCGTCGGATCTCACTGGGGCCGAGCAGGTGCCCTGCGACCTCCAGCCGGTGTCGCCAGAGCACCTGTTCGCCCAGGGCCGGCATCAGCTCGTACCGGCGGTCGAGTAACGGCCCCACCTCATCGTCCGGCGCGTCGAAACGGTGCGGACCGATGAAGAAGGGCGACGCGTCAGCCTGCATCGTCACGACCTCCCACAGAGCTCACCCTCCATCGAGCGTGGCGGAATCACCGCACGCCTGTCATGACACCCGTTAGGGGGTCGGCCGGTCGTACCTCGCCTGCGACCGGTAGATGCCGATCTCTTCCGGCCGGATGAGGCCGTCCTCGATCGCGCGGGCGAGCAGCGCCGCCTTTGTGGCGGCCGGCCGGCCCGCCCGGGTGTACTTGATCCGCGCTCGGTCGACGTATTGCTTGACCGTGTGCTCGCTGATCCGCATCCGGCGGGCCACCGACGCCTTCGACATCGACTGGAACCAGAGCAGCAGCGCCTCGCGCTCCTTGTCGGAGAGGACCGGGCGATCCGGCCGCGGGTCACCGACCATCGCCCCGGCCAGCGCCGGCGGTACGTACGGTCGATCGCTCGCCGCGGCGAGCACGGTGGCCACGCAGTGCTCCCGCCCCTCGTGCTTCGCTAGGAAGGCCACGGCGCCCGCGTCCAGCGCGGCCAGCATCGTCTCCGGGTCGGTGTGCTCGGAGTAGACCACCACCCGGCGTCCGGCGGCGCTCAGCTCGGCCAGCTTGCCCAGCGCCATCCGGCCGTGCAGCCGCAGGTCGAGCAGGACGACGTCGGCGTCCGGCGCGGCTCGCAGCACCTCGTCCGGATCGTCCCCAGTGGCCAGTACGGTCAGCAGCGGCTCGCTCGCCAGCCAGGCGCACACCCCGTCGACGACCACCGGATGGTCGTCGACGATGGCCACCCCGATCGGTCGTTCGCCGCTCATCGCCGCCACCGGGTCTGCGCCCATCTGATCTCCCCGTCCCGCTCGTAGAGCCGATCAACTCGACCGCCGTCCGAATCGTCGTCCCAGTCGCCCGGCGGGCCGGTCGCGTCGGGGCCGCCCCGGTCCGGGGTGACGAGGCTGACCACCACCTCATCTGGGTTCGAGACGACGGTCAACCGGGCCCACTCCCGCGCGTCCGCGAGGGTGGCCGTGAGCGGGTCCGCGAGTCGACGGCGGACCTGCACCGGCAGCGGCGGCGGCGTACCGATGATCACGAGGTCGATCGGCAGCCCGTTGCGTTCGGCCAGGTCCGCGGCGGCGCGCAGCTCGTGCAGCAGCGGATCGGGTACGTCGTCCGACTCGGCGATCAGCCGTCGTAGCCGGGCCGCGGCCAGCACCGCCCGGCGCTGCACGAGGGGGTCGGCCGGATCGGCCCGCCCGTCGGCCAGTTCGGCGAGCAGCGCCCCGGCGGCACCGCCGACCAGGGCCAGCCGATCCCGTCGGTCCAGCCGGGCCCGCTCCGCGGCGTCCCGCTCGGCCGCCATCGCGTGGGTGGCCGCGGCGGTGGCGGCCCGCTCCCTGGCCAGCGCGGCGATCACCGCGCTGCCCGCGAACGCCGCGATCGGTAACGATGACGTGCCGTAGACGTACATCACGAATCGGGCCAGGTCGGCCGGGGCGGTCCTGCCGTACCCGACGACCGCCGTGAGGGCGATGAGCGAGTGCGCGGCGAGCAGGGCGATCAGGCCCACCACCCGCCGACTCCAGAGCGCCAGCACGAAGAACCAGCCGAGCGTCCCCCACACCCAGTTGGCGGTGGTGAAGAGCTGCCGTTCGCCGGCGGCGGCGAAGACCGTCGCGTCGACCGCGAGCAGCAGCCCGGCGAGTGGCCACGCCAGCAGCGGGACGTTCCGCAGCAGCCGGGCACCGGCCACGACCCCGATCACGGCCACCAGCACCCAGGCGGCGAGCACCACGGCGGCGTTCCGCAACTCCGATTGGTTGGCGAGCACCGCCGGTAGCCCGATCGCGGAGTGCCAGGCCAGCGCGATGGCGATCGCCGCGATCCGGGCGCTGCGGTCCGAGGCCCGTCCCACCGCGGCCGCGACCTGACCCACGGCCGTCGGAGGCGGCGTCTCGCCGGTCGGGCCCGGAAGCGGGGCGGGTGGCGGCGGGACGGCGGGCGCCACCGGGTCGTAGCCCTGCCCGACGGCGGTGTGAAGTTCAGCCGACACCGGGCCACTCCAGGCGGACCCGGGTGCCCGCACCAGGGGCGGTGTCGATGCGGGCACTGCCGCCGATCGCCGCCATCCGCCCCCGGACCGACTCGCGCAGCCCGTACCGGTGCGCTGGGACGGTGGCCGGGTCGAAACCCGGCCCGTCGTCGGCCACCTCGACCACGACGCCGCCGGCAACCGGCCGCAGGCGCAGCTCGGCCGTCGATCCCGGTGCGTGCCGGACGACGTTGGCCAGTGCCGCGTAGGCGCTCTCCGCGACCGCGTCCGCCACCGCCGCGGGCACCGCGCACGGTGCCAGTTCGACCGCCATCGGCAGCGCCGGCAACCGGTCACGCACCGTCCGCAGCCGGTCGTCGAGCGACACCGGACCGTCGGCGGAGACCGCCCGGGCGTCGGCGTGGGCGGCGAGGGTACGCAGGTCGGCGGCGCACCGTCGGCGCAGCGCCGCCGACGGGCCGCTGACCGCGCCGAGGCCGACCATGGTGAGCGTGCCGAGTACGGTGTCGTGCAGGTCGCGATTCTGCCGGCGTTCCGACTCCCGTGCCGTACGGGCCACCAGCGCCTCCCGGACCAGCCGCTGGTGCGTGGCGAAGGCCCGGTCGGCGCGGGAGATCCGGCGACCCATGACCACGCTCATCATCGCCGCGCAGCCGACCTGCACCAGCAGGGTCGCGGTGTGGGCCGCGGCCTCGCGCGGGTTGCCCGCCGCGTACGCACCGGTCGCGTAGCCCGCGGCGACCAGCAGACCGGCCGGGATCGACCAGCGTGCCGGGGCGGTAACCTGCGTGTTGATCACCGTGGTGCTGGCCAGTACCGCGATCCAGCTTCCCTCGCCGGGCAGCACCTCGGAGGCCACCAGCCAGGGAATGAGCAGGCAGGCGCCGATGGTGAGCGCCACGTCCCCGACGACCATGGCCGGGGTGACGCCGGCGCGCAGGGCGCGTACCGCGTACCAGACCGACCAGGCGGTCAGCACCACGACGGCGGAGAAGAGCGGAACCGCCTGCACCGGCGGCGTACGAACGGAGACGGCCACGACCGCGCCGACGATCCCGCAGGTCAGCCGGAGCAGCGCCGGCAGGGTGGCGAAGGTGAGGCTGAGCGCGCCCCCGGCCGGGCTGTCCAGCGCGGTGGGTGGCACGGTCCGAACGGGAACGGCCGGCATCGGGGGAGGGTCCTTCCGGCGACGACCCGTCCCGGGGTCGCGCGGCATAGATCGATGAGTAAGAATAACATGCGGGTGATCCGATCTGTCACACACGGTGTGCGACAGGAGGTTTCCTGCCCGTCGGCGCTGGCCAGCGGTTCGGGTCGCGCGGGAACCGGTTACGATCTGTCAACCCCCGCAGTCGTCTGACTGATCGGCAGGATCGTCGGCCCGTCTCCGGCTATCGACTGACCGCCTCGTCGTCCTCGCCCGTGCCGCCCATGCGATCGGCCGCTCTGCGGTCAGTCGTGCGGTGCGGCACGGTGCCGCGGATCTGCCGCCCCGGTCAGCCCGCGTACCCCTTGGTGACGATGCGGCGTGCGGCGGCCGCGTACGCCTCGGGGCGGGTGGGGGTGAGGGTCGCCAGGCCGTCGACATACCGGTTGAACATGCAGAAGGCGGCCGCGATCAGGACAGTGTCGTGGATCTCCAGATCGGTCGCGCCCTCGGCGCGCGCCGCCTCCACCAGCTCACCGGTGACCTGGTGGCCGCCCCGCTGCACGGCTGCGGCGATGCGGAGCAACGCCCGCATCCTGCCCGTGACCGGGGCCGACTCCAGGTCGGCGTGGACTCGCTCGACCAGCGGCATGCCGCTGCCGAGTTGGGCGGCGGCGACAGCCGAGTGCGCCGCGGAGCAGTAGCCACAATCGTTCAGCCCGGAGACGTACGCCGCGATCAGCTCTCGCTCGCCCCGGCTCAGCGGGTGCGGCTCGGAGCGTAGGAGCACCTCGGCCAGCCTGTTGAGCGGCCCGGCCGTCTCGGGACGGAATCTCAGCAGGCCGGTGATGCCCGGGAAGAGCTGCTCGTCGGCTCCGAGGTCGATGTGCGCCATGCGGTCACGCTCCGGTCGAGTTTCGGCGAGGGTGCTCGCCGAACCCTGCCACAGCGCTGACGGCCACGGGTGCCCCCGCGGGTCGCACCGGCGCCGAAAATGCGTTGAGCCGGTTCTCCGCCGAGGGCAGGGTGGTCGGCATGCTGCGGGCAGAGATCTGGGACGCCGAGACCGCCGAACGGTACGACACTCCGGGCACCGGGATGTTCGCACCGGAGGTTCTCGGGCCCACAGTGGATCGTCTCGCCGAGCTGGCCGGCGGCGGGCGGGCCCTCGAGTTCGCCATCGGCACCGGCAGGGTGGCCATCCCGCTCGTCCAGCGGCGGGTACCCGTCACCGGCGTCGAACTGTCCCGTCCGATGATCGACCGGCTCCGGGCCAAGGTGGACGAGGCGACGATCCCGGTGACCGTCGGCGACATGGCCACCACGGTCGTGCCCGGTGAGTACAACCTCGTCTACCTCGTCTTCAACACTATTTCGAACCTGCTCAGCCAGGCCGAGCAGGTCGAGTGCTTCCGCAACGCCGCCCGGCACCTCGTACCGGGTGGGTGCTTCGTGATCGAGCTCTGGGTGCCGGAGCTGCGCAAGCTCCCGCCGGGCCAGCAGGCGGTGGTCTGGGACTCCGAGCCCGGCTACATCGGGCTGGACACGTACGACGTGCTCAACCAGTACGTCGTGTCGCACCACTTCCGGTTCGACGAGGGCCGGCAGGCCCAGTTGGGCCGCAGCCCGCACCGCTACATCTGGCCCTCGGAGTTGGATCTCATGGCCCAACTGGCCGGGTTCGAGTTGGAGAGCCGGCACGCGGACTGGACCGGTGCCGAGTTCACCGCCGATTCGCGCTCCCACGTGTCGGTCTATCGCCTGCCGCGCGGGTGATCTTCGGGCCTGTCGCCCTGCTCCCGCTACGTTCGCCCGCTGATCAGTGGTCGTCGAGCATGAACAGGACCGTCGCGTGCGCGACATCGAGGTACACGATCCGCCATCGGACGGACGTGTCCAACTCGTCGTAGACCCTGCTGGTCAGCCATCGCGGTTCGGACGGCAGGAACGGCGCCAGGGCCGGCCACACGTCCTCGGGGGTCCGGCCGCTCGCGTACTCCTGGGCGCCAACGGGGTCGTACGCCACGAACCCGTACCGTTTCGCCAACGCCTGCGCGTCCTCCGGGCGAAGCTCGACCACACCCTGGTACGCCCAGTCCGTCGGACCGGGCATGCGGGAACACGGGTTTCCCTTCGTGCGGCCCTGCCAGTGGATCTCGGGGTAGTCGCCGAGGTCCGGCAGTTCCTCCGGCGGGTCCCACCGGACGGTGCGTACCTTCGCCTCCTCGATCGGCAGCAACTCCTGGCAGGTTGATTCACGCGTCGAGTCGCTGCGAACCGCCAGGTAGCCGGCCGTGACCGCGCCGGCTGGCAGCAGCGCCACCGGAGCGCCCAGCACCGCCACCAGCACCAGAACACGCCTCTTCACGACGACGAGGGTACGGGCCGGGTCGACACCGTGGCGCGTTCAGGGTTCGCCGCCGGTCGGTGGGGTTGAATGGAGTCGTGTCGATCGACCGCGCACGGAAGGTCGCCATCCTCGTTACCGTGGCGGCCCTTGGCTTCGTCGCCATGTACGCGCCCGGCTGGCTCGCCGCGCGACGTGCCGATCCGCCTGCCGAGGCCGTGCCCGGTCAGGTGCGCGACCCGTGGCTCTGGCAGGCGACCGTCGGCCAGCATCCGGTCGGCCCCGCGTCGGTGCTCTTCTTCACCGCGCAGACCCGCTACTTCGAGTCCACGGGGGTCGTGGTCGGCCGGAACGGCGGCTACCGACTACTGCCGATCAGCGTAGGCGAGGGCCACGGACTGCTCTCCCCGGACGGCCGGTGGTATCTACGCCCCGGCCAGGGAAGCATGATCGACCTACGCAGCGGTGACGGCCGGCGTACGCACCAACCCAGGCTGGGTCCGCTCGCCTGGTCTCCGGACGGGAAGTCGGTCGTCGCCACCAGATCGAACGACGACGACGTGATCACGTACGGTCCGGACAACCAGCCGGTCAACGACCCGGCGAAGCCGGACGACCTGCTGCTCCTCGACCCGTTCAGCGGAACGGAGCGGGTGCTGCCGATCGGCACCTTCGCCAGCCACAGCAGGGCCGCCTGGTCTTCGGACGGCTCGCTGATCGCCGTCACCGGCTTGGTGGATCCGGCCGCCGAGGTCGCCCAGCGGGAACGCCTCGTGGTGGCCGACCCGACCGGCAAGGTGCGCTGGCAGGTCGAGTTGGGCGAGCGCCGGGGACTGGCCGGCCGGGCCGCCTGGACCCCCGACGGCCGGCGGATCGCCCTGCTGACGTACGACGGCTGCGTGCTCCGCTGCGCCGACCTGGCCGAGGCCCTGCGACGCTCCTGGCGGATCGAGTTCCTCGACGCCGCCACCGGCCGGCCGGCCGGCGACGCGATCCCGGTCAACGGATCGGCGGTGGAGCTGGTCGCCTGGCGCGACGGCGACCCGGTGCTGGAGCGGCAGTCGCTCGAGGAGGACGAGGCGGAGCGGCGCACCGTGCTCACGGCAGTCGGCGCGGGCGGCCGGGAGCAGGTGCTGTTGACCGCCCCGAACGGCGTGAGCGACCTGGAGGTGCCCGGTGACCTGCTGGCCCGAGGCGCGTTCGGCGGTCCGGAGCCGCGTCCCTCCCCGTTCGCCGCGCCGCCGTGGTTGTACGCCACACTCGCCGTACCGTCGCTGCTCGCCTTCCTCGTTCTGGTGCGTCGGCTCCGCGGACGTGAAGGGGCCCGCTAGGAGTTGCTGCCGCCGGTCCGGCCCGCCCCCAGGTCGGCGCCGGGCCAGGGTTCCGTCAGCGCAGCGGGTCGAAGGGGCGCAGCTCCACGGGCTGCCGGCCGTTGGTGATCTGTTCGGCGAGCAGTTCGCCGGTGAGCGGGCCGAGGGTGATGCCCCACATCCCGTGACCGCCGGCGGCGAAGACCCGAGGTGAGTTGGTCCGGCCGATCAGCGGCAGTCCGTCCGGGGTGCACGGTCGCGATCCGACCCACTCGTCGGCGCGCGCGTCCAGGTCCGCGCCGCGCAGCAGCGGACGGGCCGCCTCGGTGATCGCCCGGATCCGACGCTGGTCCAGCGGAGCCTCGGCGCTGCGGAACTCCATCATCCCGGCGACGCGCAGCCGGTCGCCCAGCGGCGTGCACGCGACGCGCTGTGCGGGGAAGTACACCGGACCGGACGGCAGGTGCTCGATGGCGACGCTGAAGCTGTACCCACGGCCGGCCTGCACGACGGTTCGTACGCCGAAGCGTCGGGCCAGGGCGCCGAGCCAGGTGCCGGTCGCCAGCACCGCCGCGTCGTAGCGGTCGTCCACGCCGGCGGCGGTCACCACCCGCACCCCGGCCCCCTCGTCGCGTACGTCCACCACGTCGGCGCCGGTCATGATCGACGCGCCGCGGGCGCGAACCGCCTCGGCGAGCGCGTGCACGTACTGTCCCGGGTTGACGAACCGTTGACCGTGCAGGCGGATGGCGGCGCCGACGGCGTCCGACAGCGAGGGCTCCACCTCCCGCGCCTCGGCACCGGTCAGGACGTCGAACTCGATCTCCTGGCCGGCCGAGCGGATGTGCCCCAGCTCGTCGAGGAGGACCGACCGTTCGGCCTCGGTCCGGTACGCCGCCATGAACGACTTTGCCTCGTGCGCCACCGACCCGACCCCGCCGGCCGCCAACGCGTCGTACGCCTCGAAGGCGCGCCGATTCATCGGGATGTACGCCGCCATCGCGGCCTGCCACTTCGCCTGCGTGCTGTGCAGGGCGAAGCCCGTCAGGAACCGCAGCAGCCGGGGGTCCGCACGCGGCGGCACGTACACCGGCGACGACGGGCTGAGCAGGGCGCGCAGCCCGTAGCGGAGCACCGCCGGCTCCGGCAGGGGAGTGGTGATGCCGGGAGTGAGCCACCCGGCGTTGCCCCACGACGCGCCCGCCGCGACGCCGGTGCGGTCGAGCACGGTGACCTGTATTCCGCGCTCCTGGAGGAACCAGGCGGTGGCCAGCCCGACCATCCCCGCACCGATGACGGCGACGTGCTCAGGGGCGGGTACGGGCTTGGCGGCGGGCATGGCGTACTCCTTCGGACGTCAGGGGAGGGAGCGGCCCCCGTCCGCACCGCGCCTGGTCCTCCTCGTTCAGCCCGGCCAAATGATCATGCTACATATCCGCTGGGACGAACTATGTCGATGGTCACAGTTGGGGCAGACGAGGCAGGCGGCCGCACGGCGCGCCGACGGACGACCCCGGCCGTACGGCCAGCGTCGCGGCTGGTGCGGTGCCCAGGATCATTGGCGGCGAAGGTCTTGTCGGCCTCGGCGCTGATCGACTCGGCCTCAATGATGTCGGGGTGTCCCGATGCTTGGGTTACCGCGACTTCAATGAAGCCGAGCCGATCACGTCATTGCCAGGCCCACGCAGCCCTGAATGTCCGGTTCGGGTCGGAGTCGCGGGCGGTTGAGCTGTGGCAGTGGAGGTGCGCCCGGCAGGATTCGAACCTGCGGCCTTGGGATTAGAAGTCCCCTGCTCTATCCGCTGAGCTACGGGCGCGTGGCGTCGCGCCAAGAGGGTACCGCCCGCGGGCTGGCTGATCGACGTACCGTCCTGGCGTCGTACGCCGACAAGGTTCGCATGCGTCGGCGGCGGCCGGCATCGGGTTTCCGGGTCGTGGGCGCCCGCGTATCGGACGTGAGCCGGCGCACACCGATCGGTGGCCGGACGCCTGCCGGAAACGAAGCCGGTCACGACGTACCCTCGGCTGCGTGCTGCTTGACCCCGACATGGAGAACGACGTCGCCTACGAGCTCTGCCAGCTCGTCGGCCGCGCGATCCTGCCGTACCGCCGCGCCGACGGGCTCGCCCCCCACGGCGCCGGCACCGCCTTCCTCTTCCAGGGCTCTGGTGGGGAGTACCTGCTGACGGCCGAATCGGTGGCCGGCGGCGCGGGTGAGTTGGGTCTGCGGGCGAGCGTCACCGAACCGGCCGGAGCGGCCCCGGCGGCGCTGTCCGTCGCCGGTTGGGTCCGCCGTCCGGAGCTCGGTGTGGCGATCCTGCCGATGACCGGTCTGCACGCCGTGGCGGCGGCGGCCGGCTGGGTGTTCCGCCTGCAACCGGTGGTGGACATCGTCGCGGCCAACGCCGACGTGATCGCCCGGATCGACGCGACGCCGGGCTCGGCCTTCGTGCTCGCCCACGGGCTGGCGGAGGACGGCGACCGGCCGCTGGAGGTGGCGATCGAGCGGGTGTCCCGCGTCGGCGACGAGGTGCGGATCGGTGCCGGTTTGCCGGCCGGCTACGTCGGGGCGCCGGTCTTCGGCGTCGAGGCGGCCGCCGACGGTGGGATGGCCCTGCACTGCCTGGGTCTGGTGCTGCCGGGCGCGGAGAGTCACCCGGTGGCCACGTTCGACCGGATCCGCGCGATGCTGCCGACCACCGGCGAGGCCTGAGCGGTCCCGGGTCAGCTCAGGGTGGCACCCGCCGAGTCGGTGGGGCGTCGGCTTTCCGGCGGGACCGCCGCCGGGCCCGCACCCGCCGCGTCCGCCGGGCCGGCGGTCTGCGCCGTGCGGGTGACGCCCGCGTCGGTGCGGCCGGCCGAGGCCGTCGGACCCGCGCCGAGGAACGCCTGCGCCCACCGGCCGATCTCGGTGAAGACCTTCTCCCGTACGCCGGGGCCGCTGAGGGTGAGATCGTGCAGGCCGCCGTCGAAGCGGGCCAGCGTGACGTGCCGACCGAGGCGAGGGGCGTACCGGACCATGTGCTCGACGTCCAGGACGGCGTCGGCGAGCCCGGCCGTCTCACGCCAGCGCCTGCCTCGGAACGAGCGGGTCGAGCAGGCCAGCAGTACGGGCACGGGGAGGTCGAGTCCGGCGCGCAGTTGCCGCTGCGCGGTGCGGATCGCGGCCAGCCAGCCGGCCCGGACCGGGAACCCGGCCAGCGGCTTCCAGGCCAGGTCGTAGCTCCACTCGCCGCGGTGGTCGGAGTGGATGCTCTCGCCGTACACGGTGCCGAGGTCGAAGGGCAGGACCCGGTGCGGCGCGCGGCGGCCCAGGCGGGAAACGGCGGCCAGGAGGGGCCGCCGTACCAGCCAGGGTGCGTTGATGTCGAAGAACGGGCTGTTGAGCACGATGCCGTCGACGATCCCGGCGTCGCGTCGGGCCTGCGCCCAGAGCGAGACGATCAGGCCGCCGGTGGAGTGCCCGACGGCGAGCAGCGTGTCGTGCCCGTCGTCGTCACGGATGATCTTCGCCGCGGCGTCCAGTTCCGGGTGGTAGTCGGTGAGGTCGCGGCAGAAGTTCGGGGTCTGGTGGGCGAGCAGGCTGCGGCCGTACTTTCGCAGGTCGAGCGCGTAGAAGTCCCAGCCGCGCTCGGCGAAGAAGTCGGCGAGGTGGGTCTGGAAGAAGTAGTCCACGAAGCCGTGCACGTAGAGCACGGCGCGTCGGGTGGGTCGTTCGGCGCGCCGCCGGACCAGGGTGGCGACGACCGGTCCCTCGTCGTCGGTGCCGAGATCGATCGTCTGCCGCTCGTAGGGCGGGCCCAGCACGTCCGGTTCCACGATCCGACGGTACGCCGGCAGGCTACCGGGCGGTAGCCCCTTCGTTCGCGGTCCGTGCCGTGGCCCCCGCGGGCCGACCGGGGCGGCGGGGGCCACGGGCGTACGGCTCAGACGGTCTCCGCGTCGGCGGGCGCCTCGACCCCCTCCCGGCCGATCTCGCGTACGTGCTTGTTGTGCCTGGGCTCCTGCCTGGTCTTCGCGTCGTTGAGGCGTCGGCGCAGGTCGTCGCGTGCGTCGTTGAGTGCGGCCCGCAGGTCCTCCTCGGCGGAGGTGGTGACGATCTTCTGGCGACCGGCGATCCAGCACTCCAGGGTGACCTTCTGGCCGCGGGCGTCGCGGTCCTTGACCGACACCTCCAGCTCGGTGGCGTCGGCGTGGAACGCGGCGAGCCGCGCGTCGAGGGTGGCGAACTGCTCCACGATCCAGTTCCGGTCGCCCTGTGAGAACCCGGCGCCGACCCGCAGGCACTGGGCGACCGTCGCCGGGTTGGTCACGGCGCTCATTGCCGCACCTGCGCCGGAACGCGGGCGGTACGAGTGGTGCTCGTCGTCATGGTCGCTGTCCTCTCGTCGGGCGGTGCCGCCGGTGCGTGTCGCCGGGGCATGCGCGCCGGTGGCTGCTTGATCAACTCCTTACCCAGCCCGACCCGGTTCGGAACCGTTCGCATAGCAAATGTGAGCTTGATCAGGGCGTTTTCCACAGGCGGGCACGTCGTCCACAGGTACGGCCGGCGGCGGTGGCGCGCGACCCGTGCCGGGCGCAGGCTCGGCACGAGTCGACTCGCGATGGCAGCCCCGATCCCTGGAGGGACGATGTTCGACACCTACGTCACGATCGTCGGAAATGTGCTGACCGCGCCGGAATGGCGACGCACCACCCAGAGCAACACCCTGGTGGCCAACTTCAAGGTCGCCTCGACGGCCCGCCGCCTCGACCGGGACAGCGGCCGCTGGGTCGACGGCAACAGCTTGCGCGTCCGCGTGAACTGCTGGCGCAAGCTCGCCGAGGGTGTGGCCGCCTCGGTGATGGTCGGTGACCCGGTGGTCGTCTGCGGCCGCCTCTACACCCGGGACTGGACCGACGACGCCGGAAACCACCGCACCCTCTACGAACTGGAGGCGGTGGCCGTCGGGCACGACCTGTCCCGCGGCCGGGCCCGGTTCCTGCGCAACCGCCCGGGCGTCACCACCAGCGCCGTCGAGGACGCGGAGGCGGAGAGCCGGGTCAAGGGGGAGCCGACCGAGCCGGTGCCGGACGACCAGGCCCCGGCGTTGCCCGACGACCGGCCCCTCGACGAGGACTTCGAGCTGCCGGAATTCGTCGCGCCGCGAGCAGTGCGGGACCTGTCCTCCGCCGGCGCCACACCCCCGTTCGCCTCGGACACCGGAGACTTCCTCGGCGGAATGCCCGACGATGAGGGAAGCCCCGAAAGTGACCCCGACGAACTCGCGCCGTTGGTCGACGGATCCGACGACGGCGACGGTGAGCTCGCCCCGGCGCCCGACGAGCCGTCGTCGAACGGCCGGTCGTCGGGCCGCAGCCGCCGTGGGCGGGTGCCGCAGCCCGCGTGACGCCGGCGAGACCCGGCATCACGTCGGTGCGAGACCGCGTGAGCGGTTCGGCCGCAACGGGGGGGCGGGGGGGCGACGGCTTCGTCGCCGTCACCCCGCAGGGCCGGGCCGTCGCGGAGAGGTTGCCGGGTCGGCGCGGAAGCGTCGGTGGCCGCGCTGCGGCGGGTGACCCGGGTCGGCGCGGAGGCGTCGGTGGTGGCGCTGCGGTGAGGTGACCCGGGTCCGCGCGAACGAGTCCAGAGAAGGCTTTCGTCTAGGCTGGCCGGCTGGAGGTGGTACGCGTGCGGCAGGCGGCGCCATTGGCGAACGCGGCGGGACTGGTGGCGGGGTACGCCCTGGACAGGCTGCTCGGCGACCCGCGCCGCTGGCACCCGGTCGCGGGATACGGCCGGGCGGCCGGCGCGCTGGAACGGCGCCTCTACCGCCCGAACCGGGGCGCGGGGGCCGCGTTCACCGCCCTGGCCGTCGGCGCGCCGGTGCTGCTCGGTGTCGCGGCGACCGCGGCCACCCGGCGCCGGCCGATCGCTCGCGCGGCGCTCGTCGCGGCGGGCACCTGGACCGTGCTGGGCGGCCGCACGCTGCGACACGAGGCCGAGGTGATGGGTCGGGCGCTGCACGACGGCGACCTGCCGGCCGCCCGCCAGCGGCTGAGCCACCTCTGCGGTCGTGACCCGTCGAGCCTGGACGAGCCGGAGCTGGCCCGTGCCACCGTCGAGTCGGTCGCCGAGAACACCTCCGACGCGGTGGTCGCCCCGCTCATCTGGGGCGCGGTGGCGGGCCTGCCCGGTCTGCTCGGCTACCGCGCGGCGAACACGCTCGACGCGATGGTCGGGCACCGCTCGCCCCGGTACGCCCGGTTCGGCACGCCCGCCGCCCGGCTCGACGACCTGCTCAACCTGGTGCCGGCGCGGCTGACCGGGCTGCTCACCGTGGCCGTCGCCCCGCATGCGGACGGCGACCGCGAGCGGGCGTGGCGGGTGTGGCGGCGGGACCGCAACGACCACCCCAGCCCCAACGCCGGCCAGTGCGAGGCGGCGATGGCCGGGGCGCTCGGCGTACGACTCGGTGGGCGCAACGTCTACTTCGGCCGATCGGAAGTGCGGCCGTTCCTCGGCGACGGTCCACGTCCCGAAGCGCAACACCTCGCCCGCACCGCCCGCATCTCCGGCGCGGTCGGGCTGCTCGCTCTCACGCTGGCGGCCGCCTATCCGCTGACCGCCGGCCGGCTGCTCTCCACGGCCGGCCGCCGGGTCCTGCACACACTGCCACGGGCTGTGCGGCGCGCCGGCGGGCCGACCGTCGCCCGTCCCGCACCGTTCGGCCCGGTGCGGGACGGCCGGGCCGGTGGTTCGCCTGCCGCCACCGGTGGCAGGGCGGTGGCCGGGCGCGGGTGGCGGCGATGAGTGGCGGGCTGCTGGTGGCCGGCACCACCTCCGACGCCGGCAAGAGTGTCCTCACCGCGGGCATCTGTCGCTGGCTGCACCGGCAGGGCGTGAAGGTGGCGCCGTTCAAGGCGCAGAACATGTCCAACAACTCGGCGGTGGTGGTCGGCCCGGACGGGCGGGGCGGTGAGATCGGCCGGGCCCAGGCGATGCAGGCCGCCGCCTGCGGGCTCGCTCCCGACCTGCGCTTCAATCCGGTGCTGCTGAAACCGGGCAGCGATCTGGCCAGCCAGGTGGTGCTGCTCGGCGAGGCGGTCGACACCGTCACCGCGGGCAGCTTCCGTGAGCTGCGGCCCCGGCTGGCGGAGACGGCGTACACGGCCCTCGCCGAGTTGCGAGCCGCGTACGACGTGGTCATCTGCGAGGGCGCCGGCAGCCCGGCCGAAATCAACCTGCGTGCCGGTGACTACGTGAACATGGGGCTCGCCCGACACGCCGGGTGGCCCGCCATCGTGGTCGGCGACATCGATCGCGGTGGCGTGTTCGCGTCCATGTTCGGCACGGTGGCGCTGCTGGACCCGGCCGACCAGGCGTTGATCGCCGGCTTTGTGATCAACAAGTTCCGGGGCGACCTCGGTCTGCTCCGCCCCGGGCTGGACATGCTGCACCGGGTCACCGGTCGCCCGACGTACGGGGTGCTGCCCTGGTCGCTCGACCTCTGGCTGGATGCCGAGGACTCGCTCGCGTACGGCCAGGTGCTCGGTCGACCGGCCGCCCCGCACGGCACCGAATGGCTCGACGTGGCCGTGGTACGGCTGCCCCGGATCAGCAACGCCACCGACGTCGAGGCGCTCGCCACCGAGCCCGGCGTGCGGGTACGGCTCACCGTGGAGCCCGCCGAGCTGGCGGCCGCCGACCTGGTCGTCCTGCCCGGCTCCAAGTCGACCGTGGCGGACCTCGCCTGGCTGCGCGAGACCGGTCTCGCCGACGCGGTGCTGGCCCACGCGGCAGCCGGAAAGCCGCTGCTCGGCATCTGCGGCGGTTTTCAGATGCTCGCCCGGTCGATCCACGATCCGGTGGAGAGCCGACTGGGCACCGTCCCCGGCCTCGGCCTGCTCCCGGTGGAGATCGGCTTCGAACAGCGTAAGACCGTCCGACAGTCGGTCGGCACCGTGGCGCCCGACCTGCCGGTCCGCGGGTACGAGATCCATCACGGGTACGTCTCGTCGGCCGACCCGGCGGCCGCCCCGCTGATCACCTGCGCCGACGGCAGCGGCGAGGGAATGATGCTCGGCGCGGTGAGCGGCACCCACTGGCACGGCGCCTTCGAATCCGACGGGTTCCGTCGCCGCTTCCTCACCGAGGCGGCCCGACTCGCCGGGCGGCACGGGTTCCGGGTCGCCGCCGACACCTCCTTCGCGGCCGCCCGGGAACGCTCGCTGGACGTGCTCGGCGACCTCGTCGAGGAGCACCTGGACACCGACGCGCTCTGGCGTCTCATCGAGACGGGCCCACCCCCGGGCCTCCCGTTCATACCGCCGGGCGCCCCACCCGGATAGGCGCGGAGCGGGTGGGCGGCGCGACAGGTCAGGGACGTACGTCGGCGGGGTGCTCGGAGAGGGGCAGACCGGCGGAGATCCAGCCCTGGACGCCGCCGATCATGTCCGTCGCCCGCCGCAGCCCCAGCGTCTGCAGGCTCGCCGCCGCGAGGCTGGAGCTGTAGCCGTGCCGGCACACCACCACGACCTCCCGGTCGTAGCCGGTGGCCTCCGGGATGCGCCAAGGGCTCGCCGGGTCGAGCCGCCACTCCAGCACGGTCCGATCGATGACGATCGCGCCGGGCAGGTCGCCCTGCTCCCGGCGATGGCGTTCGGTGCGGGTGTCGATCAGCAGCGCGCCGCCACGCACCGCCGCGACGGTCTCGTGCGGAGTCAACCGTTGCAGCCCGGAGCGGGCCTGTTCCAGCAGGGCCTCGACGCCGGGGCTCATCACGTCACGGAGCACCTCCCGATCATGCCCAGCCACCGGCTGCCCCGCCGGGCGAACAGATCGGTGCCAACCGGCGGGTGACGTGATTCCCCCGGACGTGACGGGTGGTCGCCGAGCCGGTACTCCGAACGGGGACACGACTGACCGGGAGCGGACACTCGTAGCGTCACTTTTCGTGATGTAGCAGTGTGTTACTGACTGCCGAATGCAGTGCATCCCATTCCGATGCTTTGCTCTGCACCCGCGGACGCGCCACCACTGTGAACTGCCGGAACGCGGGATGGTTGCCGAGGTGTTGTCCAGCCGGCGTGACACAGCGTGTTTGGTGCGTATTGGGGTGCAGAGCAAAGGCCGCGAGGACTGGTGTCGGTTGCGGCCTGCACAGTGACGTCGCGTGACGGCTGGTGGCCGAGCTGATGCGGGTCGGCCGTCAACCCGCGTCAGCCCACGGGAGCCCGGCGGGAGCCCGCCGGAAGACCGACCCGCGCCCGCATACTGGCGCGGTGCCGCGCATCGCCCGCCCCGAAGACCCTTCGCCGGTGGACCGGGAACCCGGCCGCGCCGGCATGACCCCGGTCGCGGTCGTCGAGGCGTACGCCGAACTGGCCCGGCGGGTGCTCGCCGGTCCGGCGCGGCTGGGACGTACCCGGGTGGTGGCGATCGACGGGCCGAGTGGCGCGGGCAAGAGCCGGTTCGCGGTGCACCTCGCGGACGCCCTCACCGCACTGCACGGTGATGCCCGGCCGCCCGTGGTGCACACCGACGACCTGCTCGACGGCTGGGACGATCAGCTCACCTTCTGGACCCGGCTCGAGGCGCGGGTACTGGCGCCGCTGCGCATCGGTAGGGCGGGCGCGTACCACCGGTACAGCTGGGTGCGGCGGAGCTTCCTGCCCGACGCGGTGCCGGTGCCGGTCGGCCCGGTGCTGATCGTCGAGGGGGTGAGCGCGGCTCGGGCGGCGGCACGCCCGGAGCTGACCCTTTCCGTCTTCGTCACCGCGCCGGCGCCGTTGCGGCTGGCCCGTGCGGTCGCCCGGGACGGCCGGGAGATCCTGCCCGAGCTGCGTCGCTGGCACGCCGGCGAGTCGGCGCACTTCGCCGCCGACGGTACGGCCAAGCATGTCGACCTGGTGGTCGACGGCGCGCCGGGGCTGCCGCACGATCGCACCCGCTACTACGTGCGCGTCGGCTGAGCGGGCCGGGCGGCCGTGCCGACGGTGCCGGCCACCGGCTTCGCGGCCCAGGCGGCAGGCGGCCGTAAGGCCGGAATACGATGCCGGTCATGACCACACCGATCATGTCCGAGTCCGAGGTGCGGGCCGCCGTCGAGCGGGAGTTGCCCGGCGTCCGCGCCGACCTGGAACGCCTCGTCCGCATCCCCGGCATCGCGTTCGACGGCTTCGACCACTCGCACGTGGAGCGCTCCGCCGAGGCGGTGGCCGAGCTGCTGCGCGGCTGCGGCCTGGATGTGAAGATCGCGCGTTCCGGCGGGCAGCCGGCGGTGATCGGAAAGAAGGCGGCCCCGCCCGGCGCGCCGACGGTGCTCCTCTACGCGCACCACGACGTGCAGCCGGTCGGCGACCTGTCACTGTGGGAGTCGGACCCGTTCGAGCCGGTCGAGCGCGACGGCCGGCTCTACGGCCGGGGCGCGGCGGACGACAAGGCCGGCGTCATGGCGCACGTGGCGGCGCTGCGCGCGTACGGTGACCGCCTGCCGGTCGGCGTGGTCCTGTTCATCGAGGGCGAGGAGGAGTACGGCTCCGACTCGCTGGAGCGGCTGCTCGAGGAGCACCGAGACGAGATCGCCTCGGATGTCATCGTGATCGCCGACTCCGGCAACTGGGACATCGGCGTACCGGCGCTGACCACCTCGCTGCGGGGCATCGTGAACTGCTTCGTCGAGGTCCGGACGCTGGGGCAGGCCGTGCACAGCGGCATGTTCGGCGGCCCGGTCCCGGACGCGCTGACCACCCTGGTGCGGCTGCTCGCCACGTTGCACACCGATGCCGGTGACGTCGCCGTCGAGGGGCTGGTCGGCCAGGAGGGCGCGACGGTCGACTACCCGGAGGACCGGATCCGCGCCGAGGCCGGCGTCGTCGAGGGCGTGGAGTTCATCGGCACCGGCCGGCTCACCGACCGGCTCTGGACCAAGCCGGCCCTGTCCGTGCTCGGCATCGACGCGCCGGCCACCGCCGAGGCGCCGAACGCGCTGGTGCCGTCCGCGAAGGCCAAGCTCAGCGTCCGGCTCGCGCCCGGCGACGACCGGAAGCGGGCGTACGAGGCGGTCCGCACCCACCTGGAGAAGCACGCGCCCTGGGGCGCCCAGGTGACGGTCACCTTCGAACACGACGGGGACCCGTGCGTGATCGATGCGACCGGGCCGATGTTCGACGCCGCCCGGTCGGCCTTCCGCGACGCCTGGGACGGCACCGATCCGGTCGACATCGGTGTGGGCGGCTCGATTCCGTTCATCGCCACGTTCCAGGAGATGTTCCCCCAGGCCGCGATCCTGGTGACCGGCGTGGAGGACCCGCACGCCCGGGCGCACGGGCCGAACGAGAGCCTGCACCTGGGCGAGTTCGCCCGGGTCTGCCTGGCCGAGGCGCTGCTGCTCGGCAAGGTCGCGGAGGCGGCCCGAAGCTAGGGCGTGCGTCGAAACCGTAACGGCGCGGTCGATTCTGGACTTTACGGCGTGTCGTATCCGCAACTGATATAGCCTTTCGAACATGAGTACGAACGAGGTGATGGCCCGGTTGCAGGCCGCCGTCAGCGCTCTGGGGGACGTCGACGTCTCCGCGTGGCCCGAGGACACGCTCAAGGAACAGCTCGGTGAGCTCTCCGCAGCTCTGGTTGCACTCGACTCGATGCTCACCCGGGTCGCCGATGAGGTCCGCGCGCGTGGGCTCCGGATCGAGGAGCCCGTCTCGGCCTGACCATCCGCGCTCCGCCGGCACTGGGGTGCCGCCGCCCCGGCCGGCGGGGCGGCGGGCGGTTCGTCAGCTCCCGGGCACGGCAATGCCCGGGTGGTGTCGGAGGTGGCTGGCAGGATGAACTCGTGCGGTTCCTCGATCTGGCAGCCACCTCCGCCGCCGTGGCCGCCACCAGTGGCCGGCGGGCCAAGGTGGAGCTGCTGGCCGACGCGCTGCGGGCGCTCGACCCGGCCGAGGTGCCGGCGGGTGCCGGTTGGCTCGCCGGCGAGCTGCGGCAGCGCCAGACCGGTGTGGGCTACGCGAGCCTTCGCGACCTCCCGCCGCCCGCCGTCGAACCGACGTTGACGGTGGCTGCGGTCGACGCGGAGATCGACCGGATCGCGGCGGTGCACGGCGCCGGTTCGCAGGCCCGCCGCCGGGCGTTGCTCGGCGCGCTCTACGCCGCGGCCACGGCCGAGGAACAACGCCTGCTCACCGGCCTGTTCAGCGGCGAGCTGCGCCAGGGCGCCCAGGCCGGGCTGCTCGCGGACGCGATCGCGCGGGCCGCCGAGGTGCCGGTGACGGCCGTCCGAAGGGCTCTGCTGCTCTCCGGTGACCTGCGCACGGTCGCGGTGGCCGCGCTCGACGGCGGCGCCGCCGCGCTGGCCGGGTTCGGTCTCCAGGTGGGGCGCCCGCTCGCCCCGATGCTGGCGCAGAGCGCGCCCTCGGTCGACGAGGCGCTCACCGCGACCGGCACGCCCGCGGTGGTCGACGTCAAGCTCGACGGCATCAGGATCCAGGTGCACCGTTCCGGCCAGGACATCGCCGTGTTCACGCGCAGCCTCGACGAGATCACCTCCCGGGTGCCCGAGGTGGTGGCCGCGGTGCGCGCCCTGCCGGCCCGGGAGCTGGTCCTCGACGGCGAGGCGATCGGGCTCGACGAGGCCGGGCGGCCCCTGCCGTTCCAGCAGACCTCGAGCCGCGCCGCCCGGCGCACCACACCGAGCACCACCGGCCGCGCGCCGGTCGCCCCCGCGGTGCTCGCCGGGGCCGAAGCCACCGGCCAGACGGTGTTGACGCCGTACTTCTTCGACCTGCTGCACCTCGACGGCGACGATCTGATCGACCTGCCCGGCCGGGACCGGTGGGCCGCGCTGGCCGGCGCGGTCGACGAGTCGCTGCTGGTGGGCCGGGTGCTGGTCGACGACGCGGAGCAGGCGGGCGCGGCGTTCGCGGCGGCGATCGAAGCCGGCCAGGAAGGGGTGGTGGTCAAGGCGCCGGACGCGCCCTACGACGCCGGCCGGCGCGGCGCGGCCTGGGTCAAGGTCAAGCCCCGGCACACGCTCGACCTGGTGGTGCTCGCCGTCGAGTGGGGCAGCGGCCGGCGTCAGGGTTGGCTGTCCAACCTCCACCTGGGTGCCCGCGACCCGCGCACCGGCGAGTTCGTGATGCTCGGCAAGACGTTCAAGGGCCTCACCGACGAGTTGCTGCGCTGGCAGACCGAACGGTTCCTCGACCTGGCCGTGGAAAAGGGCGACTGGGTGGTTCGCGTTCGTCCCGAGCAGGTCGTCGAGATCGCCTTCGACGGGGTGCAGACCAGCTCCCGCTACCCGGGTGGGATGGCGCTGCGCTTCGCCCGGGTGGTGCGCTACCGCACCGACAAGACGGCCGCCGAGGCGGACACCATCGACGCGGTCCGGGCGATCCACGCCGGTCGCCCCACCGCCTGATCCCGGGGGCTGCGCCCGTCGGGCGGCGGGCCCGCCGTCAGACCGGGGTGCTCGGCGCCGGCTCGGCGGCCCGGTCGAGTGGCCGAGCGTCGAGCCCGGCGGCCCTCCGGGCCTCCCGGCGGGCCGCCCAGGGGTAGGCGAACAACGTCATCACGGCGAAGAGCCACCACTGCACGATGTAGCCGAGGTTCTGCCAGCTGTTGGTGTGCCCGACCGGTACCGCGATGAAGGTCGGGTCGGCCTGCGGGGTCTGCTCGTCCAGCAGCACGTACGCGCCGTAGACCGGGTACGGCAACTTGTCGGCCAGCCGGGGGACGGCGATCCGGCGGGTCTCCAACCGCCCGTCGCGCCGTTCGACCGTGCCGGGGCGGCTCTCACTCTCGTGCACTCGGCCGACCACCGTCACATCGCCGGTGGGAGCGGCGGGCACCTCCGGTCGTGCGGTCGCCCCGCCCGGCGCCGGCGGGATCCAGCCTCGGTCGACCAGCACCGCGCTGCCGTCGGAAAGCACGAGCGGCGTGAGCACCTCGAACCCGACCTGGCTGTCAACCGTACGGCCGCGGACCAGCACCGTGTTCGTCGCGTCGTACCGGCCGGTGACGGTGACCCGGGTGTAGACCTTCTCCTCGGCCGGAGCCGGACCGGCCGTGCCCGCGCCGCCGGTAGGGGCGGGCAGCGCATCGCGCAACGGCGCCGGGGTCATCCGCTGGCCCGCGTCGATCCGCTCGTTGATCTCGGTGCGTCCCCGGTAGCGGTCCAGCTGCCAGTTGCCCAGGAACACCATCACCGCGGCGGCGACCAGGGCCAGCGCCAGGTAGCCGAGCCAGCGCGGAGTCAGCAGGAACCGGTACACAGCCACGAGGCTACTCGTATGACCGGCACCACTGCCCGCGATGGTCCTGCTGCGGTGCGCGACAGGGCCGTTTCGTGTCGCTCGTCCATCGGCGTGGGCCGGTATCGTCACCGGGCGAACCGCTCCCACGGGCCCGCAACCGCGTACCCGCTGCACCCGAGGAGTCGATGATGACCGTCGTGCCGCGCCTGGTGCTCAGTGCGCCGTCCTCCGGGCACGGCAGGAACGTGCTGACGATCGGGTTGCTCGCCGCGCTCGCCGACCGCGATGTCGAGGTCGCCGGGTTCAAGGTCGGACCGGACCGGGTCGACGCCGCCTACCTCGGGCTCGCCGCCGGCCGTCCCGGTCGTACCCTCGACCCCCTGCTGGTCGGCGCCGACCGGCTCGCCCCGCTGCTCGCCCACGGCGCCGAGGGCACTGACCTCGCCGTGGTCCAGGGCAGCATGGGGCTGTACGACAGCGTCACCGGTCGCCCCGACCAGGACTCCACCGCCGCGCTGGCGACGGCGCTGCGCAGCCCGGTGGTGCTGGTCGTCGACGTCGCGGCGATGGGGCAGTCGGTGGCCGCACTGGTGCACGGCTTCCGGTCGTACGACGAGCAGCTCTGGCTCGGTGGTGTGATCCTCACCCGGGTGGCCTCCTCCCGGCACGAGGCGATGCTGCGTGCGGCGCTCGACGACGCCGGGGTGCCGGTCTACGGGGCGTTGCGCCGGCAGGACCTGCCGGCCGTGCTGCCCGACCGGCGGCACGGGGTGGTGCCGGCGATCGACGGCTCCGCCGAGGCGAGCCGGGCGGTACGCCGCCTGGGGGAGGCGGTGGCCGCGACCGTGGACCTGGAGCGGCTGCTCGGGCTGGCCCGCTCCGCCCCGCCCCTGCCCGCCGTGGCCTGGTCGCCCCGGGACGCGCTGGCCGCCCCGGCGGCCCCGGCGGATTCCCCGGTGGTCGCGCTGGCCGGAGCCCCGGGCGGCAGCTACAGCACGCCGGAGACCGCCGAGCTGTTGCGGGCGGCCGGCGCGCAGGTGGTGATGCTCGACCCGCTGCGCGACGAGGCGCTCCCGCCGGGCACCCGCGCGTTGATCGTCGGCGGGGCGCTCCCCGAGTCGTACGCCGAACAGTTGTCGGCGAACCGGCGCCTCTGCATCGCGGTCGCCGAGCTGGCCCGTACCGGTCGGCCGGTCATCGCCGAGGGGGCCGGCATGCTCTGGCTGGCGCGGGAACTCGACGGGTTGCCGATGTGCGGGGTTTTGGACGCCGTCGGCGCCAGCCGGGACGGCCTGGTCGTCGGCTACCGGACGGCGACGGCCCGTACCACGAGCGTGGTCGCCTCGGAGGGCGCGGTGTTCGTCGGGCACAAGGAGCACCGGGCGGTGCTCAGTCCGCGGGCGGGCGGCCGGCCGGCGTGGAGCTGGGAGGGCGGCGCGGCGGAGGGCTTCGTCTGGCGTAACGTGCACGCCTCGCAGCTCGCCCTGCACTGGGCGGGCCATCCGGGGATCGCCACCCGGCTGGTGGCCGCCGCGGCGGCGGAGCCGGCGTCCGCGGCGGTGCCGGCCGGGCCCGGCGGGGTGCCGGCGTGATCGGTCAGGTCGCGGTGCGCCGTTTCCCGGCGCTGACCGTCTCCACGCCCCGTACCGAGGTGCGGCAGCTGAGGGAGGTGGACGCGGCAAGGGCCGGGGAGATCTTCGCCGACAAGCTGACCCGGCGCTGGCTGCCGCTCGCCGACGACTCCGGCCCGATCGACGGGCTCGCCTGGTGCACGGACCTGGCCCGGCAGCGCCGGGACAGCGGCGACGGCGACCACTACGGGGTGATCCGCCGGGAGGACGCCCAGCTGGTCGGCTGTCTCTGGACCCGGCGTACCGACTGGGGCGCCCGGCTCACCGAGATCTCGTACGCGATGGCGCCGCACGCGCGTGGCTTCGGGCTGGCTGTCGAGGCGGTGGACGCGGTGGCCATCGCGCTGATCCTGGAGCACGGCTTCCAGCGGATCGAACTGCGGGTGGCACCGGGCAACACGCCGTCCCGGCGGGTGGCCGAGAAGGCCGGCTTCAGCTACGAGGGCCTGCTCCGCAACGCCGGTTACGTCCGCGGCGCCCGGACCGACCTGGAACTCTGGTCCTTCGTAGCCGCCGACCTCCACTGACCCGTCCCGGGAAGACCTGTGGATCCGGCAGGCTCGGCTTCCCTGCCCGCGGTGATCAAGAGGGTTTGGGGGGGGCGGGTGAGGTTTATGTGGGCAGACAACCTTGAGATCCGGCCGC
>NZ_JBEXFP010000036.1:0-68837 GCF_040606825.1 Micromonospora sp. NPDC005367
GAGCCCGGAGCCCGGAGCCCGGAGCCCGGAGCCCGGAGCCCGGAGCCCGGAGCCCGGAGCCCGGAGCCCGGAGCCCGGAGCCCGGAGCCCGGAGCCCGGAGCAGATGATCAACGCCCGGCACGACGGCGGCGCGTTCGGGCCGGCAGTCGGCCGGCCGGTCGCCGTGGCACCGGATCAGGCCAGACCAGGCCGCTCCTGATAGACGTCCGGCACGCCGTCGGCATCGCTGTCACGTTCTTCGACCGTGCACAGCCGCCGGTAATGGCGGTTACGGGCGCGCAGCACGACGGTGGCCAGCAGTGCCGCCAGCACCGACCCGAGCAGTACGCCGATCTTGGTGTGGTCGTCGCGCTCGCTGCCGGCGCCGAACGCCAGCTCGCCGATCAGCAGTGAGACGGTGAAGCCGACCCCAGCCAGCAACGCCAGCCCGAACACGTCCCACCAATCGAGCCCCTCGGCGAGGCGGGCCCGGCTGAACCGCTGCACCAGCCAGGTGGCGCCGAAGACCCCGACGGCCTTGCCTGCGACCAACCCGACGATCACCCCCATGGCGACCGAGTCGGTGAGCGTCGCGCCCAGACCGCCCGCGCCGGCGATCGACACCCCTGCGGCGAAGAACGCGAACACCGGCACCGCCACGCCCGCGGACAGCGGACGGAACCGGTGCTCGAAATGCTCGGCCAGGCCGGGACCGGGCCCGGGCTGGCGGCGCAGCACCGGCACGGTGAACGCGAGGGTCACCCCGGCGACCGTAGCGTGCACCCCGGAGGCGTGCACGAGGGCCCACGTGATCACGGCCAACGGCAGCAGCAGCCACCAGGACCGGACGCGGCGCTGCACCAGCAGCCCGAACACCGCCAACGGCGCGAGCGCCAGCAGCAGCGGCCCGAAGTGCAGCGAACCGGTGTAGAACACCGCGATGATCACGATGGCCAGCAGGTCGTCGACCACCGCGAGGGTCAGCAGGAACGTCCGCATCGCCGCCGGCAGGTGCGTGTTGATCACGCCGAGCACCGCGAGGGCGAAAGCGATGTCCGTGGCCGTCGGAATCGCCCAGCCGGCCAGCGCGCCGTCACCCGCCCGCGCGTTGAAGATCGTGTAGATCACCGCTGGCACCGTCATCCCGCCGAGCGCTGCGGCGACGGGCAGGAGCGCCCGCCGTGGTTCGCGCAGGTCACCGGCGACGAACTCGCGTTTGAGCTCCAGGCCGGCGACGAAGAAGAAGATCGCCAAGAGACCGTCGGCGGCCCACTGCGCCAACGAGAGGTCCAGGTGCAGCCCCGCCGGGCCGATCTCCAGGTGGCTGATCCGCCGGTACGCCTCCGACCACGGGGAGTTCGCCCAGGCGAGCGCGAGCACCGCGGCGGCCAGCAGCAGTATCCCGCCGACGGTCTCGGTACGCAGGATGTCGCCGATTCGGCGTACCTCCGGCCAGCTGCCGCGGCTGAGCAGGCGCGGCGTGCGGTCGGTGGGCGTGGTCATGGGGTAGCTCCTCTGGCTGGGGTCGCTGACTGCACCGCCGACCAGACTTCCCGGCACACCGCTGTCAACCCTACCCGTTCGACGATCATCAAGCCGGGGCGGCCGTGCACGCTCGGTCCCGTACGCTGCTGTCTGCCAGCCGCGCGAAGACCTTGGATGCGGCGGCGACATGGAGAGAGGCGGCTCGAGCGTCATGAAGCCCTGGCATTTCGCCGTACTGCTGGTCGTCCTCGCCGTCGTCGGCTACCTGGCGTGGCTCGTTGCCGCCTTCAAGCAGGGGAAGCGCGGCCGCTGAGGCGGCGTCGCCTGCTCATCGGGTCTCCGCTGTCGGGCGGGTACTGCGAGCGGCCGGCTGGAGCCGAGGCATGCTCAGGCGGCGGCGAAGTGCTCGCGGTGGTCGCGGACGAACTCCGCGATGCTCCGCGGCGACCGCCCGAGGATGCTGGCGACATGGTCGTTGGTGAAGTCGCCGAACCCGGAGCCGTACGCGGTCCGGTACTCGGCGAGGGCCTCGGCCATCCACTCGTCGATCCCCGCCTGCAGCAGGCCGTCCCGGGTCTCGTCCGGGGTCTGCGGCACGTACCGCACCGGCCGCCCGACCGTGCGGCTGACCTCCTCCGCCGCCTGGTGCAGGGTGATGCTCTCCGGGCCGGTGAGCGTGTAGATCTTGCCGGCGTGCCGCTCGGGTGCGGTGAGGATCTCGGCCGCGACCGCGGCGATGTCCCGTACGTCGATACCGCCGACCCGGCCCTCACCGAAGACCCCGTACAACTCCTCGCCGTTCACGGTGAAGAGCAGGTTCTGCATGAAGTTGGACGGTCGCAGGATCGTCCACTCCATGCCCGAGTTCTGCAGTTCGGCGTCGGAGAGCGCGTGCAACCGTCCGTTGCGGGTGGGAGCGTCGTGGGCGGCCCCGATCGCGGAGAGCCGGACGACGTGCCGTACGTCGGCCTGCCGGGCGGCCCACACCGCGTTCGCGCTCTGGGCCGGTGCGAGCGGGCCCATCGGGGTCAGCAGCCAGAGTGTCGTCACGCCGTCGAACGCGGGCCCCAGCGTGCTCGGCCGGTCCAGGTCACCCTCGACGTGCTCGACGCCGTCGATCCGGGGTGCGCGGGACGTGTCCCGTACGAGGGCGCGCACCGGCGCCTTGCCGGCCAGCTCGCGCAGCACCTCGCTCGACACCATGCCGGTCGAACCGGTCACCAGAATGGTCATGACTCTCCTCAATGATCACAAAGGGGGTGTGATCCTGCTGCGGTTGTTCCACGGCAGGCTGCGCGACTGCGCCGGCGCTCGTCGGGTCGAGAATTGACCTGTGGCGAGTGGGTGGCTGCTGTCGCGCGCACCGGTCGGCCCTACTGTCAGTCAGGTACGGGGCGGTGGTGCCGCCACAGACGATATAGTCCAAACTCAAGACCGTCCAATGATTGGACTAAAGATGAGGCGTAGCACACGTAAGGAGCAGGATCCCGACCTCGGCATCCTGGCCGTCCAGCTCTCCGCGCGCGTCCAGCGCGAGATCTTCGCCCGCGCTGCCCAACACGGGTTCGAAGACGTCAGGCCCCGGCACGGTGCGGTCCTCGCATTCCTCGACGCGGAGGGCACCCGCCCCGGCGAACTGGCCCGGTTGGCCGGCCGCAACAAGCAGACGATGGGCGCGATCCTGGACGAGCTGGAACGCCTGGACTACGTTCGGCGCGCCCCCGACCCGGTCGACCGCCGGGCACGGCTGATCATGCCGACGGAACGCGGCCTGCAGTTCATGGAGCTCTCCGACGTCCTCGTGAGCCAGATCGAGCAGGACCTCTCCGAGGTGCTCGGCCCGGACCTCTACGGAAAGTTCAGAGACGGGCTGCGTCGTGGGGTGGCGAGCCTCCCGGCGACCGGCCGCGACACGGAGGGCTGAGGACAGGGCAGACGCCACATGGGGATCTCTCGTGACCGGTCGCCCGGCGCGGATGATCAGCTTGTCGCGGTGGCCGTACGCAGGCGACGGTGTGCTCGAACGGCGAACACCAGCAGGCCGATGGTCCCCACCCGGTGCGCGCCGATGGGGACCCCGGACGCTCGTCGAGGGCTACGGGGCCAGGGACGGTGTCGGTCCGCCGGCATCCTGGTTCGCGTCCGGCGGAGCGCTGCTGACCTGGGCGTTCCTGCCACGTAGGACGGTGAGGCTGGTGATGGTGGCGGCGATGAAGAGGACTCCGGCGACGAGGAACGCGGACCGGTACCCGGCCAGGTAAGCGCCGAGCTGGTCGCTCGGGTCCTCGCCGAGACGAGCTCGCGTGGTGGTGGTGTAGAAGGTGTTGAGCAGGGCCACTCCGAACGCTCCGCCGAGCTGCTGCGTGGCGTTGAGCACCGCGCTCGCCACACCCGCGTCGGCGGGGTCGACGCCGGTCAGCGCGGCGCTGTTCATCGGAGTGAACACCAGTCCGAGGCCCACGCCCATGAGCAGTTCCGGCAGCAGCGTGCCACCCAGCCAGGCCGGGGATCCGTCGATCGTGGTCAGTGTGAACATGCCGATCGTCGCCAGGGCCATGCCGAAGGTCATGAGCACCTTCGGGCCGGTCCGGGGCAGGATCGTGGGCATCGCGAGCGCCGCCAGGATGATCCCGGCGCTGAAGGGCAGGAACGCCAACCCCGCCCGGATCGGCTGGTAGCCGAGGTTGACCTGCAGGTAGTAGGTCAGGAACAGGAACATGCCGAACATGCCGGCGCCGGAGAACACGGCGGTGACGAACGAGCCGGCGCGGTTCCGGTCCGTCAGTACGCGCAGCGGCAGCATCGGATGGTCGGCGCGGGACTGCCGGAGCACGAAGGAGACCAGCAGCACCAGCGCGGCGCCGAGGGTGAGGAGAGTGGTGGGGCGGAGCCAACCCCCGTCGCCCTCGCCGGCGATCGTGAAACCGACGACCAGGGCCACGGAACCCGTCGTGGCCAGCACGGCGCCGAGGATGTCGTAGCGGCGGTCACCGGCGACGCGGCTCTCCCGCACCGTCGGGACCGCGCCGAGGACGGTGACGACCGCGATCGGGACGTTGATGAACAGGCACCACCGCCAGTCGAGGTATTCGGTGAGGGTGCCGCCGAGGAGGAGCCCGATCGCGCCGCCGAGGCCCTGCACGGCCCCGTAGACGCCGAACGCGCGGGCGCGTTCGCCGGGGTCGACGAACGTGACGGTGACCAGGGACAGTGCCGCGGGCGCGAGCGCGGCGGCGAAGACTCCTGCAACGCGCGGGCGGTGATCAGCATGGCGGGATCGACCGCGAACCCGCCGAGGACGGAGGCGAGGGCGAAGCCGGTCAGGGTGACGAGCATGGTCCGTTTGCGGCCGGCGATGTCGGCCACGCGGCCGCCGAGCAGCAGCAGACCGCCGAAGGTGACCGCGTACGCGGTGACGGCCCAGTGCCGGTTGGCGTCCGAGATGTGTAGCGAGTGCTGTGCCTGTGGGAGTGCGATGTTGATGACCGAGGCGTCCAGCACCACCATGAGGGTGGCGAGGGCGATCACGCCCAACGCGAGCCAGCGGCGTGGGTCGGGTCGTGCAGCGCTGGGGTGCGGGGCGCGGCCCGTGGTCGTCGGGTGGACGGACATCGGAGGCGTTCCTTCGGATCGGCGAGGGCGGCTCATGACAGGCGCAGTGCGACGGCAGCCGTGAGTTGGGATTCGAGCGGGAGCGAGTGGTCAGCCGCGGGCGCACAGAAGCCGCCGGTGACCGTCGACCGGCGCGGCCGCGGGGCAGCGGGACGCGCGGGTGCCCCGCGGGCGGGGCGATCAGGTCACCGACCATCGAGGCGGCCGCGCGGTCGGCCGGCGTACGTCTTCGCTTGCCGACGGGCGTCATTGACGCGGTCAGCTGTTGCGCGACGAGGCCGTCGAGTTGAGTTGTGCCGGCGGCGCGGTGGCGGCGCCCGTCAGGTAGGTCGTTCTGCGGGTTGAGCGGTGCGTCGCCCGCGCCGAGGCGGCGGGTGTTCTCGCAGCCCCTCGGCGCCTCGGCGATGTTTGTTCACGCGTCCTACTGTCCCCAGCCACGCCCCGGCTCGCAAACCACCTTGCGATTTCCGCAAACGTGCGCGGCGGGGTCACGAGTCCCGGATGTGGATCCGTTCGCCCTGCGGGCTGAAGAGCGCCATGACCTCGACCGGCTGCTGATCGGCGCTGGCGATGGCGTGCGGTGTGCGCGTGTCGAACTCCGCCGCCTCCCCCGCCACGAGAGTGGTGAGACTGTCGCCGAGGGCGAGGTGCAGGGTCCCGCTGAGCACGTAGATCCACTCGTAGCCCTCGTGGACCCGCTGCGCGATCCGCGCGTCCTCCTGGCGGGGCGGGAGGATCAGCTTGAACGCCTGCACGCCGGAGGTGTGACGGGTCAACGGGATGTAGATCATTCCATCGCGGCGGACGGGCTTGGGGTGAATCCTCGGGTCGCCCGACTGGGGCGCTCCGACCAGGTCGTCGAGCGGCACCCGGTACGCCTTGGCGAGGGGGAGGAGCAGGTCGAGCGAGGGGCGCCGGACCCCGGACTCGAGCCGGGAGAGAGTGCTCACCGAGATGCCGGTGCGCTCGCTGACGTCGGTGAGCGTCAACCGGCGCCGGCTCCTCAGGTGCCGCAGGCGCGGCCCGACTCCGGCCAGCGCCGCGTCCACGTCCTCGTCGGTCATCTCGATGCACCTCCCTTTTGCGGAGGTGGCAAGTCTACTTGCAGCGGGCGCGTGGTCGACGATGTGCCGGTGACGCACCGCGCGCTGACCGCACCGCGGGACAGCCGGACCGGCCGAGCATCGCGCGGCCCCGGACGAGGTCGGTGGTGATGGCCCCGCGCCCTGGGCCGGGATCTGGAGTACCGAAAGGCTTTCGCAAAGATTTCAGGCGTACGGGCCGCGCGCACGAACCTCCACTTCGCACAGGCGTAGTGCCCAGACTCGACACCGAGACGGCGAAGTCGGCCGACGAAAGCCGCTCTGGTTTTACCCGTTGGACACCTTGCCGAAATCGTTTTCGTGCGACACGCTAGCGGCGGACAGTGATACTCACCACCTCGGGCGCGGCGGAGACGATCGATGCGTTGGCCGCGCCGGATCCGGCGGGAGGCGGATACGCGATGGCGAGGCAGGAGGCATCGCGCGGCGGCCGTACGAGAAGCCGCCGTTCGCCCGTCATCGCCGCCGTAGCGCCCACCGCCGGCTCACCCAGCGGTTCGGTCCCGCCCGATCGGAAGCACCACCTGCACCACCGGATTGAGCCTCCACTCGCAGGGACCGCGTAGCGGCTCCCTCCGATCGATAGACCCGAGGAGAGGAATCATGAGGAAAGCCCTGGGCAGGCGCACTGCCCTGCGTTCGATGGCAGCGATCCTGGTGGCCGCGTTGACCATCGGCGCGGCCGCTTGCGGCGGTGACGAGCCGGAGGGCTCGACCGCCGCCGAGGCGGGACCGGACGGGGTCGATGACGGCAGCGAACTCACCATGTGGACCCGCGCTCCGCTGGAGAAGCAGGCGAAGCTCCTCGTCGAGGCGTACAACTCCAGTCATCAGAACAAGGTCAAGCTGACCGTCGTACCGAACGACGACTACGTGGCGAAGGTCGGTGCGGCGGCCGGGGCGGACGGTCTGCCGGACCTCTTCGCCGCGGACATCGTCTACGTGCCGAACTGGGTGAACCAGGGGCTGTTCCAGGACATCAGCGCGAACATCGACGGCCTCGGCTTCAAGGACTCCATCAACAAGGGACACCTCTCGGCCGGCACGGTCGACGGCAAGGCGCACGTCCTGCCGTTCGTGCTCGACCTGTCGATGCTGTTCTGGAACAAGCAGTTGTTCAAGGAGGCCGGGCTCGACCCGGAGAAGGCCCCGGCCTCGCTGGAGGAGTACGCCGCCGCCGCGAAGGCGGTGCAGGGCTTGAAGAAGGAGGGCGTCTACGGCACCGCCGCCGGCCTCAACTGTGGCGGCTGCCTGGTCTTCACCTGGTTCCCCTCCATCTGGGCCGACGGTGGCCAGGTGCTCAGCGAGGACGGCACCGAGTCCAAGCTCGCCGACCCCATCGCGCAGCAGGTCTACCGCACCTGGAACGACCTGTGGAAGTCCGGTGCGGTGCTGCCCGCCTCGGAGGGGGAGACAGGTCCGACGTGGACCGCGGCGTTCACCGAGGGCAAGGTCGGTCTGATGTTCTACCCGGCGACGCTGCTCTCCTCGACCCCGTTCGACGCGGGCGTGGCCGGCATCCCCGGCCCGAAGGGCGGCGCCTCCACCTTCGTCGGCGGTGACGGGATCGGCGTGTCGAAGGATTCGAAGAAGGCGGCGCAGGCCTGGAACTTCCTGAACTGGATGATGTCCGAGCAGGCACAGGTCGAGGTGTTGGCGAAGAACAAGGACGTGGTCTCCCGCGTCGACCTCGCGAACAACAAGTACGCCGCCGAGGACCCGCGGCTGGTCACCATCAACGAGGTGGCCGGCAAGGGTGAGACTCCCGTCGCGCTGAACTTCCAGCAGGCGTTCAACGCGCCGAACAGCCCCTGGCTGACCCTCGTCCGCAACCAGGTGCTCACCGGCAGCGGCGATCTGCAGAAGGACAACGTCGAGATCACCGGCGTACTCAAGCAGTAGCCGACGGCCGGCGCGGGTGGATGCCGACGAGAGGCCCGATCGGCACCCACCCGCGGCGTGGCCGCGACCCCGACGCGCTGAACGACCTGCCCCTATCGCGGAGAAACGAGAGGTTCCCCGATGACAGTCACCGCACCGTCTCGCCCGCCCAGTGCGGCGATGCGGGGCCGCGCCCGTCGCCCCGGCCGTCGCGGCCTGCTCGGCTGGCTCTACGCGACACCGACGGCGGTCTTCGTCGTGGCGTTGTTCGTGGTGCCGCTGCTGCTGGTCGTCAAGATGTCGCTGTCGAGATGGCCTCTGCTGACCGGGGACCAGGGGATCAACGCTCCGGACAACTTCACGAAGGCCGTCGACCACCGGTTCTTCACCGACTCGGTGGTGTTCACCATCAAGTACACCGTGCTGGCCACCGTGCTGCTGCTCGCTCTCGGGCTGGGGCTGGCCCTGCTGGTGCAGGAGTCGAGCCGATGGAACAGCCTGCTGCGCGCGTCGTTCCTGATTCCCAGCGCCCTCGGCCTGGCTTCGGCGTCGCTGCTGTTCTACGTGCTCTACTCGCCGTACGCGAGCCCGCTGGCACCCGTGATGGACAGTCTGGGCTTCACCTTCCTCGGTTCACCGACCGCGGCGCTGCTGTCCACGACCTTCCTCATCGTGTGGCGTTATGCCGGCTTCTACATGGTGCTCATGCTCGTCGGCCTGCAGGGCATACCGGCGGACGTGTACGAAGCCGCCCGCTCGGACGGCGCCAGCCGGTGGCAGACCTTCCGGAAGATCACTCTGCCGTTGCTACGTCCGACGCTGGCGCTGACGACCGTGCTCTGCGTGACCGGTTCGCTGCTCGCCTTCGAGCAGTTCTACATCCTCACGAAGGGCGGGCCGGACAACAGCACGATCACCGTCGTGCAGCTCATCTACATGGTGGCGTTCCAAGGTCAGAACGATCTCGGTGTGGCGGCTGCGCTCTCGGTCATCGTGCTGCTGGCCCTGATCGTCATGAACGCCCTGCAACTGCGCGCCTTCCGAGCCGAGGAGAGGTGACGTCGATGGTCACCGTTTCCCGTTCCCGTTCGACCGCCGCCGGCGGATCGACTCCGCACGGTGTGCCCGCCGGTCCGAGCAGATCGCGCGGCGTCACCATCGCCGGCATCGCGCTGCGGACGCCGTACTGGGTGTTCACCGGGGCGGTGGGCCTGATCTTCCTGGCTCCGCTGCTCTGGACGGCGGTGGCCTCGGTCGCCCCGCAGGCCGGCACGAACCAGGTGGACGGCTGGGGGCTTGGCAACTACCAGACGCTGGCGAACTACCAGGCCGGCATCTGGCGGTACCTGGCGAACTCGACACTCGTGTCGCTGCTGACGGTCGTGCTGACCCTGCTGGTGTCCCTGCTCGGCGGTTATGCGTTCGCCCGGTTCCGCTTCCCCGGCCGGAACATCCTGTTCCTGCTCACCCTCGCCATCCTGATGGTGCCCTACGCGACGTTGCTGATCCCGCTGTACGTGCTGCTCAACCAGGTCGGGCTGCAGAACTCCCTCGTCGGCGTGGCTCTGGTGCTCACGATGTTCCAGCTGCCGTTCGCCACCTTCCTGATGCGCATCTCGTTCGAGGCGGTGCCACGGGAGCTCGACGAGGCCGCGATGGTCGACGGTTGCTCGTCGTTCGGCGCGCTGCGGCGGGTGTTGTTGCCAGCCGTGAAACCGGGTCTGATCACCGTCGGGCTGTTCGCGTTCCTCGCCGCCTGGAACGACTTCATGGCGCCGCTGATCCTCATCAACGACAGCGAACGGATGACGCTGCCGCTCGCGGTGTCCAACCTGCGCGGCCAGGTCCAAGGTGTCGTCGACTACGGGGCGACCGAAGCGGGCGTCGTCGTTCTCGCCCTTCCGTGCATCGTCCTGTTCCTGCTGCTCCAACGACACTATGTGCGCGGCTTCATGTCCGGCGCGCTGAAGGGATGACCATGAGCGCACCCATGGCCGCGCCCGTCCTGCCGGTCCGTGGCCGACTACGGCCGCTGGGGCTGGACGACGTCCGGATCACGGGCGGCTTCTGGGCCGAGCGTCAGTCGACCAACGCCACCGCGACTCTCGCGCACATCGAGTACTGGCTGGAGCGCGCCGGCTGGCTCCGGAACTTCGACCTGGCCGCGCGGGGTGGCCTTCCCGACGGCCGCCGTGGGCGGGAGTTCTCGGACTCGGAGATCTACAAGTTCCTCGAAGCGCTGGCGTGGGAGATCGGGCGGAGCGGGGACGCCGAGCTCGAGTCGAGCTTCCGCGGCATCGTCCGGCGGGTGGCCGCGGCACAGGAACCCGACGGTTACCTCAACACCAGGTACGGCCGGCCGGGGCAGGCGCCGCGGTGGTCCGACCTCGAATGGGGCCACGAGCTCTACTGCGTCGGGCACCTCCTCCAGGCCGCGGTCGCCCGAGCGCGCACGCGTCCGGGTGCGGACGACGGACTGCTCGAGGTCGCCTGCCGCGCCGCCGACAACGTGTGCGCGACGTTCGGGCCGGACGGCATCGACGGCGTCTGTGGGCACCCGGTCATCGAGACGGCGCTGGTCGAGCTGGCCCGGGCCACCGGCGAGGACCGTTACCTGGCGCAGGCTGCGCTCTTCGTCGACCGCCGGGGCCATGGCCGGCTCAGCGACGTGGAGTTCGGTCGGGAGTACTTCCAGGACGAGCGTCCCGTCCGGGAGGCGACGGTGCTGCGCGGGCACGCGGTCAGGGCGAACTATCTCGCCGCGGGCGCGGTGGACGTCGCGGTCGAACTGAAGGACGCCGGCCTGCTGGAGGCGGTACGCAACCAGTGGAGCAACACGGTGGCCAGCCGCACGTACGTCACGGGTGGGCAGGGCTCGCGCCACCAGGACGAGGCGTTCGGCGAGGACTGGGTGCTGCCCCCGGACCGCGCCTACTCGGAGACCTGCGCCTCGGTCGGTTCGGTGATGTTCGCTTGGCGGCTGCTGCTCGCCGACGGTGACCCCCGGTACGCGGACCTCATCGAGCGGACGCTGTTCAACGTGGTGTCGACCTCGCCGGCGGCGGACGGGCGGAGCTTCTTCTACACGAACACGCTGCACCGCCGTGAGCTGGGCACCCGGCCCGACGCCGATCGGCCCAGCCTCCGCGCGGCGTCGTCGCTGCGTGCGCCATGGTTCGAGGTCTCCTGCTGCCCGACCAACGTCGCCCGTACGCTGGCCAGCCTGGCGGCGTACGTCGCCACCTGCGACGACGAGGGGCTTCAGCTCCATCAGTACATGCCCGCCACCGTCGAGCACCGTCTCCCGGACGGGCGTGAGGTGCGCCTGACCGTCGCGACCGGCTACCCGCACGACGGGGAGATCCGGGTGCGCGTCGACAGCGACGAGGACCGCCCCTGGTCGCTGTCGTTGCGGGTGCCGGCCTGGGCCGACAACGGCGCGACGGTCACCGTCGACGGAGACGTCCGGCCGGTCGGCCCTGGCTTCGTCACCGAGCGCCGGACGTGGCGATCCGGCGACGAGATCGTCCTGTCGCTGCCGGTGGCGCCCCGGTTCACCTTCCCGGACGAGCGCATCGACGCCGTGCGGGGCTGTGTGGTGGTGGAGCGCGGCCCCCTCGTGCTCGCGCTGGAGTCCGTGGACGTGCCCGGTGTGGACACCGTCGACGAGCTTCGCGTCGACGTGGCCGAACCGCCTCGTCTGGTGGACGGCCGGGTCACCGTCCGGTGCCGTCGGGTGCATCCCAGTGATCATGAATGGCCCTACCGGCCGGAGCGCGACGGAGCCGCGCTCGTCGGTGAGGTGCTCGACGGGGTGGCCCTGGTGGAGTACCACGCGTGGGCGAACCGCGGGCCGTCCACGATGCGCGTCTGGCTTCCCGCGATCGCCGACGACACCGAACTGGACTGACGGGCGGGCCTGAGGTCACCGCCTGACCGGTCCGGTTCTTCCACCCCTTGTTGTTAACGCTAACACCGACGTCCACTCCCTCCGGCCACGACAACGCCAGTCCGCGCGACCGACCACCGAGGTGCAGCACGGTGCCTCCTCAGCAGCCCAGCAGCACCGACGACAAGGAGGAAGGAACATGACCCGTAGACGCGTGAGAAGGGCACCCCTCTGGGCCGCCCTGGCCGCGCTCGTGGTGGGAGGGACGATCGGCGTGGGATCACCGGCCCACGCCGACGGCCCCGTCCTGCCCGGCAACGAGGGTGACGTCGGGATCTACACCGACGGGCAGAGCCACGTGATGGACATCGGCGACCCGGTCTACAGCAACGTCGCCGACGTCGCCGACCGGCTCAAGCCCGGCGTGCCGTTCACGGCCGGGAACATGCACCAGTCCATCTTCGACAAGGACCTGGCCGCCGGCGGCACGGACTACTACCTCGACCGTGTCCTGGGCGTGCAGGGAACGATCGGGTCGGCGGTGCTGATGACCCGAGGCCGCTCCCTGTACATGCGCGGCGCGAGCAACAACAACTTCACCGTCATGGGCTTCGCCGGCAGCGCGTACGTCGGCGGCCCCAACAACCTCGGCAACCTCTACACCGTCACGGTGCCGGGGCAGACCGTCACCGAGGTGAACGCGAACCGGTTCAACGCGCCCAGCCACGCGAAGAGCCGGTACACCATCGGCGCGACCGGGGTCACCGCCGACCTGACCAAGTTCATCACGTACGACAACGTCGCCGTCACCGCCATCGACTTCAGCAACCCCGATGACGACCCGGCCACGTTCACCGTCCGCGCCGCCGCGCCGCTGGCCACCGAGGCCGGAAGGAGCGCGGCCGAGCTCACCGGCACCCGCACCATCACCAGCGGATCCAACAACGGCCTCGTCGACACCGCGTGGAACTCGATCAAGGTCGACCTCACCGCCGCGGGCTTCACCCGGACCGGCACCAACCTCGACCGCGAGGTCACCGTGCCCGCCGGCGGCTCGGTGTCGCTGTCGGTGGTCGGCGCCGTCTCCTCGGCCACGCTGCCCGAGACGGTCGAGAGCTACCAGGACTACGCCGGGCTGTCCCCGGCCGAGGCGGTGCACACCGGCATCACGGCGTTCCACCGCCGCTGGGCGCAGGACGTTCCCTACATCGACGTCCCGGATCCCGCGCTGGAGAAGGCCATCGTCTACCGCTGGTGGGGTGAGCGGTACAACACCCTCGACGCCAACGCGTCCGGTCACGTCTACCAGTACCCGACGACGATCGAGGGGGTGAACCTCTACCAGAACGCCGTCGCGCTGACCCAGCCGATGCACCTGCAGGACACCAAGTGGCTGCGTACGCCGTACCTGCCGTACGGCCAGGTGCTCAACATCGGCGAGTTGTCCGGCTCGTCGGCCTTCCTGGACAGCCCCGGGCACACCAGCTGGAACAACCACTACTCGCAGTACATCGGCACGGCCGGCCTGGAGGCGTACAACGTGCACGGCGGCGGCAAGGAGATCGCCCGGAAGTTCGCCGGCTACTTCGAGGGCGACGGCGTCGGCCAGCTCGAACACTACGACGGCAACGACGACAACCTGATCGCGTACGACACCAACTACATGCCCGGCAACGACGCCGACGCCATCACCTTCGGCTTCCCGAAGGCCAACGCCGGTGCGCCCGGGGCGCGGACCATCGAGCGTCCCGAGTCGGCGTACGTGTGGGGCGCGTTCGACGCGGCCCGCCAGCTCTACCAGATCGCCGGGGCCGATCAGGCCAAGGTCGACCAGATGGCGGCCGGCGCCGACGACATCCGCGAGGCGATCCTCGACCGGCTGTGGAGCCCCGACATGCGGATGTTCCTCGCCGGCACGTCCCACGGCGCCACCAGCGCGGCCAGCGCCAACGGTCGGCCCAACCCGCTGCCCGAGTCGGCCCGTGACCTGATCCCGGCCCGGGAGTCGAACCTCTACGACGTCTACGCCGAGAACCTCATCCCGTTCGACCAGTGGCAGAACTACGTCGACGGGTTCCGCTTCCTCACCTATGGCGACAACTTCCCGATCTTCCCGTTCTACACCGCCAACCAGTACGACCGGACGGCGTACGGGATCGGCGGCTCCAACAACTTCTCCAACATCAACTTCACGGTGCAGTACCGCGGCGTCCGGTCGGCGCTTCGCCACTACGACCCGGAGCAGAAGTACATCACTCCGGCCTACGCCAAGCGGCTGCTCGACTGGATGGCGTGGAGCATCTACCCGAACGCGGACCTGCGCGCCCCGAACCAGGCGGAGTACTACTCCAACTGGAACGCCACCACGAAGACCTACAACCGCAACAACCCGAACCACGTGATGCTCGGGAACATGAACTACATCTTCGTCGAGGACATGGCAGGCATCCAGCCGCGCTCCGACGACAAGATCGAACTCTGGCCGATCCAGTTCGGGTACGACCACTTCATGGTCAACAACCTGCGGTACCACGGGCAGGACGTCACCGTCGTCTGGGACCCCGACGGCAGCCAGTACGGGCTGGGTGCCGGTTACAGCCTGTTCCTCAACGGTGAGAAGAAGGTCAGCACCGACCGGCTGGGCAAATTCACCTACGACCCGAACACCAACCAGGTGCAGGCCGAGGAGGGCCTGACCGTCACCTTCACCGCCGACGGCGGCAGCCAGTTCCCGAGCGCGGTGAACACCCCGATCTCCGACGACCGGGTCGTCTCGTACCTCAAGACGGCCGGCATCGACCTCACCGAGGACGCGCCGAACCTGGCGACGGGCGCCGAGCTCAGCTCGTCGCACACCCAGCAGGGTGTGCGGCCCACGCCGTGGCGGCAGTTCCACACCCCCGGCTGGAGCACCACCTCGATGAACTACACGCCTGGCGCGATCAAGGAGACCGAGCGGCCGGTGTCGCTGAGCGCGGTGACCGACGGCATCACCGCCAACGAGCCGTACTGGGGCAACTACGGCACGACCGACCGCAACGGCTACGTCGAGCTGGACCTGGGCTCGGCCAAGTCCTTCGACAACGTGAAGGTGTTCTTCGTCAGCGACCGGCAGGCCGGCGGCTACCGCGAACCCGCCCGCTGGTGGATCCAGGTGCCCGACGGCGACGGCGGCTGGAAGGAGCTGCCGAACCAGTTCAAGAACCCCACCGTCCCGTCGGCGAAGTTCAACGAGGCGCTGTTCCACACCACGACGTCGAACAAGCTGCGCATCGCGTTCACCAACAACCCGACCTTCTTCACCGCCATCTCCGAGATCCAGGTCTTCGACTCCGGTCGCGACGTACCGGACGTCGCCAACCAGGCGCCGGTGGTCACCGCCGTGCGGGACGGCTCGGCGGACGGCAACCTGTCCACCCGGCTGGTCGGCACCGCGACCGACGACGGCGTCCCCTACGACAGCGAGCTCAGCTTCGGCTGGGAGACCGTGTCGACGCCGACCGGCGCCGGCGTGATCTTCGCCGACGCGACGGCGCCGGCCACCCGGGTGACGGGCACGGTCCCCGGCGACTACGTGTTCCGCTTCCACGCCGACGACGGTGAGAAGCGGTCGGAGGCGACCGTCGCGGTGACCCTCGCCGAGCGGGAGGTCGTCGCGGAGTTCGGCCGCTCGGCGACGATCACCACCAGTGGTACCGCGTCGTGGGAGAACCACCAGCGGGTCAACGAGAGCAGCACGCCGAACAGCTCGAACCCGGGCACCGGCAACGGCTGGGGCAACTGGGGCCAGCCGCAGAACGGCACCAGCCCCGAACGGGCGGCGTGGATCCAGTACCGGTGGGACGCGCCGGTGCGGCTCTCCTCGACCGACATCTACTGGTACGACGACAACGGCGGCACCCGCCGGCCCACCGCCACGACGTACGCCGTCGAGAGCTCCGCGGACGGCACCACCTGGACTCCGGTCACGCTGACCGGCGGATCGGCGTACGCCGACGCGCTGGCCACCAACAGGTACAACCACCTCGAGTTCGAACCGGTCTCGACCAGCTACCTGCGGATCCGCATCTTCGGTCTGATGGGTGCGGGCGCGGGCACGGGTGTGCTGCGCTGGCGGGCCAACGGCGAAACCGTCGACTCGGTGCGCTCGCCGGTGCTCATCCGCACCGCCGTGGGCCAGGTACCGACGCTGCCGAGCACGCTCGACGCGGTCTACGCCAGCGGCGCGCGCGGCGACGTCGCGTTCAACTGGCAGCAGATCACGCCCGAGATGGTCGCCGAGACCAACGTCGAACCGTTCGTGGTCTACGGCACGAACGACGCGTACGGCCTGATCGCCGAGGCGCGCGTCTACGTGCGGCCCGAGACCGCGCCGGGCGGCATCTCCATCCAGGGAGCCGAGACGTTCGAGCAGGCCGTCGAGGTGGGGGAGCTGCCCTACCTGCCCGGCAAGGTGGAGGTGTCGTACAACGACGGCTCCCGGGACAACCAGGCCATCGGCGTGGACTGGGACTTCGACGAGAGCATCGTCGAAACGCCCGGTCGCTACACCGTCATCGGCAACCTGATCCTGCCCGAGTACGTCAGCGAGGCCGGCACCACCCGGACCACGTTGACCCTGACCGTGGGTGACCCGCCACCGGCCCCCGCCTGGAACGTCGAGGCGCAGGCCCGCACCCAGTGCACCGGCGGCAAGGTCTACGTGCTGGTGACCGCGCGCAACGCCGACGACGTGCCGCTCACCATCGAGCTGGTCACGCCGTACGGGTCGCGCACGGTCTCCGACGTCGCCCCCGGCAAGTCCGCCTACCAGGCGTCCACCAGCCGGGCCGTGGCGGTGCCGGCCGGAACCGCCACGGTGAAGGTCACCGGGACCGTCGACGGTGCGCCGGTCACGGAGCAGATCGAGGCGCCGTTCGGCGCGCTCAGCTGCGAGTAGCCCGTCACGGGGTGGCGGCGTCGCAACGGCGCCGCCACCCCACCCGGCCCGACAGTGAGGAGATCGACACCGTGAACACCAGCGTGGTGCGCGGCGGCGCCCCACCAACCCCCCGACCGTCGCGCCGGTTCGGCAGGGGGGTCGCCGCGGCCGCGGTCGCCGGACTCGTCGCCGGCGGCCTGGTCGGCGTCGCCGCGCCGGCCCACGCCGCCGACTCGTACACCTTCACCAACACCACCAATCCGATCCTCGGCGACGGCAGCTACTACTCGGCCGATCCGGCGCCGGTCGTCGTGCCGGCCGGCGCCGCGGGCAACGACAGCGGCGAGGACCAGCTCTACATCTACACCGGCCACGACGAGGCCGGACCGTCCACCAACGACTTCGTCATGAACGAGTGGGGCGCGTTCCGTACCACCGACGTCGAGGCCGGCGAGTGGACCCACTACCCGTCGCTGATGCGGCCGGAGCAGGTCTTCGCGTGGGCCACCTCGGGACGCGCGTACGCCGGCCAGGTGGTCCAGGGGGTGGACGGCCGCTACTACTGGTACGTCCCGATCAACGAGCGGGACAGCCCGGCGTCCGACAAGTTCGCGATCGGGGTGGCCGTCTCGGACAGCCCGACCGGCCCGTGGACCGACCACGCGGGCGGGCCGATCATCTCCCAGCGTGTGCCCACACCGAACACCATCCACAACATCGACCCGACGATCCTGATCGACGGCACGGCCCCGAACCAGCGGGTGTACCTCTGGTGGGGCTCGTTCAGCCAACTGCGCATGATCGAACTCCAGCAGGACATGAAGACCCCGGTCACCACCCAGCGCTCCGTCACCGGGCTGACCGGCTTCTTTGAGGCGGCCTGGGCGTTCAAGCGCAACGACACCTACTACCTGGCGTACGCCGGGAACAACGCCGGACCGACGTCGCAGTGCACGCCCGCGAACTACCACGCCTGTATCGCGTACGCCACGGCGTCGTCGCCGCAGGGACCGTGGACCTACCGGGGGACCGTCCTGGCGCCGGTCTCCTCGACGACGAGCCACCCGGGCATCCTGGAGTTCGACGGATCGTGGTACATCGTGTACCACACGGCCGACGCCGCGGGCGGCGGTCACTTCCGCCGGTCCGTGGCGATCGACCCGATCGAGTGGGACGACACGCAGAACCCGCCGCGGATGAAGCGCGTCACCACGACACCGGTCCGGGGGCCCGACCTCACCCCACGACCGAACATCGCCCAGGCGGCGAAGGTCACCGTCTCCAACGAGCCGGTGCCCACCCAGTACTGGGTGAAGGCGCTCAACGACGAGATCGTCCGGCTCAACCCGCTGCCGCCGGACATGTGGGGGACCTGGACCGGCTCCAATCCGCCCCAGCAGTGGGTGCAGTACACCTGGGACCAGCCGATGCGGATCTCCGGCTCGCAGATCGAGTTCTGGAACGACAGCCCGCAGGGCAGCGGCGTGGGTGTGGCCGCGCCCGCGAGCTGGCGCATCCAGTACTGGGACCTCGACGCCGGGCAGTGGGCCGACGTGCCGAACCCGAGCGGTTTCCCGACCGGCACGCGGGGCTTCCAGGCCACCGGCTTCGACCCCGTGACCACCACGCAGGTCCGCGCGGTGTTCGACGCGTCCACCAACGGCAGCACCTACTCAGCGGTGGCGGTCGAGGAGTGGAAGGTCCTCGCCGCCCAGCCGGAAGCCGCCGTCACCGCGCCGGACATCAAGGTGGAGGTGGGGGAGACCGAACTGCCCGACAGCATCCCCGTGTCGTTCGGCGCGGAGACACTGCGGATTCCGGTCCTCTGGGACCCGGTGCGGCCGGAGGACGTGGCGGCACCCGGCACTTTCGGCATCCGGGGCACCGTGCTCGGGTACGCCGCCGAGCGGGTCTCCGCGCAGGTCACCGTCGTCTCACCGGACGACACCGACGGCGACGAGACCGCGCCGACGCTGACGCTCACCGCACTCGGCAGCGCCGGTGGCGCCGGCTGGTTCCGGTCCGTGGTACGGGTACGCGTCGCCGGCGTCGACGACCGCGACGGCCGGCTGACCATCGAGTCGCGGGTGGACGACGGCGCACCGGTCGCCGCGCGCGACGTGCGGTCGGTCGACGTCGACGTCACCGGGGACGGCCGGCACACGGTCACGGCGACCGCGACCGACCGGGCGGGCAACAGCTCCGCCCCCGCCGACCTCGCCGTACGCATCGACGCCACGGCGCCGGTCAGCGCGGCCACGTTGAACGCCGACACCCGGACGGTCACGGTGACCGCGAGCGACGCGACGTCCGGGGTCGCCGGGATCGAGTACGCCATCGGCGCCGGGGCTTGGACGGCGTACACCGGTCCGGTGGCGGTACCCGACGTCAACCGGCAGACCGTGGCGTTCCGCGCGCTCGACGTGGCCGGGAACCTGGAGACCGCCCGGACGGTCACCATCCCGGCGGACCTGTCCGGGCCGCTCACCGGTAACATCGGGCCCGTCGCGACGCCGACCGCCTCCTACACGGCGGGCTGGAACAGCGTCACCGCCCTCAATGACGGCACCGACCCGTCGAACCCGAGCCAGGCGCAGATCTGGGGCACCTGGTCCGGGAACCGTCCGGCGACCCAGTGGGTCCAGTACGACTGGTCCCGTCCAGCGCGGCTCACCGGCACCGAGCTGAAGTTCTGGCGGGACACCAACCGTGGCACCGGCGACGGTGTGGCCGAGCCCGACGGGTGGGTGTTGCAGTACTGGGACGAGGCCGGATCGGCCTGGCACGACGTGCCCGGCGCGTCCCCCTACGGCACGAGCACCACATCGTTCAACACCGTCACCTTCGAGCCCGTCGTCACGCCGCGGGTACGCGCCACGGTCCGGGCCAACGGCAACGGCACCACCTACTCGGCGGTGGCGATCCCCGAATGGCGGGTCTTCGCCGACGACCCGGGCGCCCCACCAGAGCTGCCGGTGACCGTGAGCGCACAGGCCCGGTGCGTCGCCGGCAAGGCGTACGTCGCGGTGCAGGCCCGCAACGACCACGACGCGGCCGTGGACATTGCACTGGAGACCGCGTACGGCGAGCGGTCCGTCGCGGACGTCGCCGCGGGCGCGAACGCGTACCAGTCGTTCGGCACCCGGGCGACCTCGGTGGCGGCGGGTTCGGCGACGATCCGCATCAGCGGATCGATCGACGGCGACGACGTGACGACGGTCCGCACCGCCGAGTACCCCGGCGTGGACTGCGCCGGCTGATCCCCCTCAAACCCAGTAACGACAACGACAACGGAGCGTCGAATGAGAACGTGGAGTCGCAAGCGGTGGGTCGCGGCGGGCGCCGCCGGTGCTGTCCTGGCAGGAGGCGTGGCGTTGCCGGCGCCGGCCGTCGCCGAGCCCGGCGACAGCACGGACGTGCAGGTGACGGTCGACATCGAGGAGATCGAGGAACCGGGGGTGCTGGCCATGTCGGTCGCCGGTGACTCGGTGGCGCTGGCGGAGGACGGCTCGACCCTGCTGCTGCGCCAGTTCGTCGGCACCCTGCCGACGGTGACGGTCACGGACACCCGTACCCCCGAGGAGGTGCCCGACAACGCGGCGTGGGCGGTGCTCGGTAGTGCCACCGACTTCGTCGGCGGCGCCGGGCAGGCGCCGATCAGCGCCGGCCACCTGGGCTGGAAGCCGCGGCTGATCGACGGCGGCGACACCGGTCTCGTCGCCGAGGGCGAGGAGGTGGTCACCGTCCTCGACGAGCCGACCCAGCCCGGCAACAACGTGGGCCTCGTCGACCAGGAGCTGCTGGTGTCGACGTTCGACTCCGGAGCGGTGGCCGGCGACGCCTACACGGTCGACGCCGACCTGTTCCTGCGTACCCCGGCGGACATCGAGGCCGGTTCGTACACCTCGACGTTGACCCTGTCCCTCTTCGAGTAGAAGCATGGTGGGGGCCGCGCGGCAGCGGCCCCCACCGCCACCCCGCTGCCCCGGAGGACTCGTCATGACCCGAATCGCGTCGCGGTTGCTCACCGTGCTGGCCGCGGTGCTCGTCGCCGTGCCGCTCGCGCCCGCCGGCGCGCGGACACAGCCGACGAGTCCCACCCTGACCTGGGCGGTGCAACCGGCCGACGAGAAGGGGCCGGACGGTCGCCGCTGGGTCGAGGTGGCCCTCGATCCCGGGCAGGTGGTTACCGAGCACCTGGCCGTGCGTAACTTCAGCGACGGGCCGGTGGTCTTCGCGTTGAAGGCGGCCGACGGCTACCTCACCGACAAGGGGCGGTTCAACATGCTCCCGTCCAACCGCGCGTCCGTGGACGGCGGGACCTGGATCGAGGTGCAGGAGACGGTCACCGTCGGGCCCAAGCAGACGAAGGTGGTGCCGTTCACCATCACCGTGCCGCGCGACGCCACTCCGGGCGATCACCCGGCCGGTATCGCGGCCACGGTCACCAGCAGCGGAGGCACGGTCGCCGTCGAGAGCCGGGTCGGCTTCCGGGTCATGATGCGCGCCACCGGCACGGTCACGGCGGCCCTGGCGATCGGCGACGTCGCGGCCAGGTACGAGCGTTCGTGGAATCCGTTCTCAGCCGGGACCGTCCACGTCACGTACACCGCGACGAACGACGGCAACGTCGCGGTGACCGGAAACGGCCGGGTGACCGCCGCCGAACTGTTCGGCCTGGCCGAACCGAAGGCCCGCACCGCCGTCGCGGAGCTGCTGCCCGGTGGCAGCAGGAGAGCCGAGGCCCGGGTGGCCGGGGTGTGGGGGCTGGGGCCGGTCCGCACGACCGTCGAGGCCGTACCCTCCGTCCTCGCCGGCGACGCGGCGGGCGCCGAGATGCGGCCTGGCTCGGCCACCGTGACGGTCTGGGTCCTGCCCTGGCCGCAGTTGGCTCTCGTGGTCGTCCTGGCCGCGCTCGTCATCGCCTGCCGCATCGTCGTCCGGCGACGCCGGCGGCGGCTCGCGCAACTGCTCGCCCAGGCCAGGGACGAGGGTCGGGCCGAGGCCCGAGGGTCCGTGCTCGCCGGCGGCGCGCCAAAGACCTCGTGAGGATCGAGGCGCGGACGCGTTCTCTGCCGTGGTGGGCTCGTCTCCACCGATCTTGACCATTGATCTTCGTCGCTGATAGCGTCGGCGCGAAGGAAGCCGTCGATGTGGCGGATCTCTGCCGGGCCTACGCCGGCCGCCCGTCGCGTGGACGACTCACGCTGCTCGAAACCGCCGAGGAGTCCCCGTGTGTGAGGCCTGCGCCACCCCGCCCCCCAGCCCGACCCTCACCCGCGCCCAGCTCCTGAGACTGCTCGGTATCGGTGTCGGCGCCGCCGTGCTCCCGGCACTGCCCGGCAGCGCTGCCCAGGCCGCCACGTCGCACGGCACCGGCCGAGGGCCGGTCCTGGTGGAGAACGTCCGCGGCTACACCCTCACCCGCAAGGGGCGGCTGCGCGAGTTCTCCAGCATCCTGATCGCCGCGAACGGAAAGGTCGCCGGGCTCGACGCGCACGCGGGCCGGGGCGTACGACGCGTCAACGGCAAGGGCCGCGTCCTGCTCCCCGGCATGCACGACGCCCACGGCCACCTGTGGAGCTACGGCGCCCTGGCCTCGGAACTGGACCTCAGCGGCACCCGGACCCTCGCCGAGGCGCAGCAGGCCCTCGCCGCGTACGCCGCCGCCAACCCGGACCTGACCTGGATCACCGGACGGGGCTGGAACCAGGTCATCTGGGGACTGGGCCGATTCCCGACCGCGGCCGACCTCGACGTGGTCGTCAGCGACCGGCCGGTGTGGCTGACCCGGGTCGACGGCCACGCCGGGGTGGCCAACACCGCGGCGCTGACTCTCGCCGGCGTCACCCGGGACACCCCGGACCCCGCCGGCGGCCAGATCATCCGCGACGCGGACGGCAACCCGACCGGGACGTTCATCGACAACGCGATGGGCCTGGTCTCCTCGAAGCTTCCCGCACCGACGATCGAGGACGTACGCCAGCGCGCCCTCACCGCGCAGCAGAAGCTCAACGCCGTCGGCATCACCTCCATCTCCGACGCCGGGACCGACGCCGCCGGCTACCTGATCCTGCGCGAGCTGGCCGGCGCGGGCACGCTGACGATGCGGGTGAACGCCTTCCTGAGCTGGGACGCGTTCACCGAGGTCGGCGCCGACGTCCGCACGGACTCGTTCGCGGACGACATGCTTCGCGTACGCACCGTGAAGCTCTACGTCGACGGGGCGCTGGGCAGCCGGGGCGCCGCCCTGCTCGAGCCCTACAGCGACGACCCCGCCAACACCGGCCTGCTGCGCATCGAACCCGAGGAGCTGGACCGGAGGGTCGTGGCGATTCTCCGCCAGGGCTACCAGGTGGCGGTCCACGCCATCGGCGACCGCGGTAACCGGCTCGTCCTCGACGCGTATGAGAAAGCCTTCCGTCGGGTCGGGGACCGGGGCCTGCGGCACCGGATCGAACACGCCCAGGTCGTCGCGCTCGACGACATCCCGCGGTTCAAGAAGCTGGACCTCATCGCGTCGATGCAGCCGGTGCACGCGACCGACGACATGAACATGGCCGAGGACCGGGTGGGCCCGGAGCGCATCAAGGGCGCGTACGCGTGGCGCAAGATGCTCGACCAGGGCACCGTCATCGCCTCCGGCTCCGACCTGCCGGTCTCCTCCGCCCTGCCCTTCGAGGGCATGCACGCCGCCGTGACCCGCACCGACCGGGAGGGCCGACCGGCCGGCGGGTGGTACTCCGAGGAGGCCATGACCCCCGTCGAGGCGCTGCGGTCGTTCACCCTGGACGCCGCGTACGCCGCACACCAGGAGCGGGTGATCGGCACTCTCGAACCGGGCAAGTGGGCCGACTTCGTGATCACCGACCTGGACCCGTTCCATCTGCCGGCCAGCCGGGCGATGTGGCAGACCGGGATCCTGCGCACCTGGGTCGGTGGGCGGCAGGTCGGCGAGTACGGCGACCTCTGAGCGTACGGGCGGGCGGGGGCGGGCGCTCAGCGCACGGTGAGCAGCAGCTTGCCCGGGTAGGAGGTCCGCAGGCGTCGATGCGCCTCCGCCGCCCGTCCCAGCGGGAACTTCTCGGCGACGTGCACCTGGAACGGGCCCGCCTCGATGAGCTGGTTGAGGCGCTGCAGCTGCTCGGGGCCGGTCCGGCCGTCGTACGCCTGGACCGTCATGCCGGGTCGCTCGTTCGGCACCGGTTGCACCCCGTTGGCGTACGCGAGCACGGCACCGTCACGCAGCGTCTCGCTGAGCCGGTCCACCGTGTTGCCGCCCGCCATGGCGAGCAGGCCGTCGACGCCGTCCGGCGCGACCTCGCGGATCCGCGCCAGCACGTCGGCGATGTCGCCGTGGCCGTCGAGGGCCACGTCGGCGCCGAGCCGGGTCACCAGTGCCACGCCGTCGGCTCCGGACGCCACGGCGATCACGTTGAGGTCCTGCCGTTTGGCCAACTGCACGGCCAGATGTCCCTGACCGCCGCTCGCGCCGAAGATCAGCAGCCAGGCTCCGGCCGGCAGCCCGAGGACGTCCAACCCCGCCAACGCGGTCAACGCGTCGGTGGGCATCGCTCCCGCGTGTTCCACCGGGACTCCCGCCGGGAGCTTAGCGGCGTACTGTGCCTTGGTCGCCGCGTACTCGGCGTAGAAACCGCCCTTCGGGCGGGCGGCGTCGTACACGTAGACCAGGTCACCGACGGCCACGTCGGCCACCTGACCGCCCGCGGCGACGACCGTCCCCGCGCAGTCGGTGCCGGGCACGATCGGGAACGAGGCACCTTCGGGCACCAGCATGCCCTCCCGCTCGAGGGCGTCCCACACGCCCACGCCGGCACTCCAGACCTTGATCAGGATCTCGTCGTCGGCGATCTGCGGCACGGGCAGTATGCGCGGAGTGATCACCTCCGGACCGCCGAACTCGTCGAGGGCCGCCGCCTGCATCCGGTCTGGCACGTCGCCGTCTGCCATCTGGAATTCCTCTCCACCCCGGCATCGTCGATCGCAGCATGCCGTAAGCCCATCCCGGCTGGTCCGTGCTGAGCGCCGTTCACCCGGTCGGGCTACCGCCCACGGGCTGGTGTCGGGAGCATCTTGGCGACCTCGGCTTGACCTCAAGCATTGTTCAGCTTGCAAGGTTGTTCACATGACGGATTCAGTGCTTGACGAGGTGTACGAGCGGGTGCACCACACCGGCCCGGAGCGGAACGGCTGGCTGTCCAACCACGCGCCGATGGCGGCCGAGGCGCTGGTGCAGCGCGGACACGAGCGGAGCGTTCACCGATGGTTCGACTCCTACGCCCACCAGTTGGAAGAGCGACCACGAGGAATCCGCACCATCCCGGAGGACGAGTGGCGTGATCCGCTCGGCGACCCGGTACGTACCGGCGACTGGCTGAACTTCTTCGACCGCGCGCTCGCCGGTGAACAGTGGCGAACGGTCCTCGTCCGGTGGTGGCCGCGGTTGCTGCCCGGCATCGCCGCGGGCGCCACCCACGGGGTGATCCGCGTCGGCCACGCCGTGCGGGCCCTGCTCGACGGCGAGACCGGGCCGCGGGTCGCCGAACTGGGCCAGGGACTGGCCTACTGGGCGGCGCGGTGGCAGCCCCTCGCATCGCCCGGCGCCGGACCGTACCGGGCAACCGACGCGCGGTCCGCGCTCGACGCGGTTCCCCGCGTACCCGACCAGCGCTCCGGCATCCGGGCTCGCCTGGCCCAACTGGCGGACCTGGCTGCCTGGCCGGCGGCGGCCGGCGCGGTGCCCGGCAGTTCCAGCGACGACGTGTCGACCCGGCTCGCCGACGTCGTGGACGCCGCCGTGGCCCGGTACGGCACGCACGGGTACGCCAACCCGATCATGCTGGTGCACGCCGCCACCGCGCCGAACGCCGTCCTGCGGGCCCTACCGGCCCTGCCGTCCGCCCTTCGGGCGCCGAGCCTCGCCGCCGCCTGGGCCGCGACGGCCGCGGTCACCGCCGCCTACGCCCCGGCCGAGGGGCGACCCGTCCCGACCGTCGGCGGTGGGCTGAACCTCGACGAGATCATGCTCCGCGCGCTGGACAGCGGGGACGCTCACGCGATCAAGTTCGTCGACACCGCCATCGACGCGTACGCCCGCACCGGCGACCCCGCACTGCTCGCGGTCGCCGCCCAATCGGTGGCGCAGATCGCCGACTGACGCGCCCGGCTACCGGGGTGCGTCGCGAATGGCGAGCGCGGCTTGGACGAGCGCAGCGTGGGTCAGTGTCTGCGGGTAGTTGCCGAGGTGGACTCCGGTCGCGGGAGCCATCTCCTCGGGGTAGAGACCGAGCGGGCTGGCGAGGTCGAGCATGGCCCGGAACAGCTCGATCGCCTCGCTGCGACGTCCGGTGCTGGCCAGAGCCTGGACGAGCCAGAACGAACAGGGCAGGAACGCGCCCTCGGTGCCGGGGAGGCCGTCGTCTCCCGGACGGTAGCGGTACAGCAGCGGACCGCCGGCGGAGAGCCGGTCCCGGATGGCGTCGATGGTGCCCCGGACCCGGGGCGAATCGGCGCTGTCCATGCCGAGCAACGGCAGGACCAGCACTGCCGCGTCGAGGTCCCGGGATTCGTAGCCACGGACGTAGCTGGCCGCCGTCGCGTCGAAGCCGGACACCCGGACCTCGGCGGCGATGGCGTCTCGTGCCTCCTGCCAGCGTCGGCGTTGCCGGTCGGGCAGGGGGTGGGTGTCGGCGATGCGCAGGGCCCGGTCCAGGGCGAGCCAGCCCATGAGTTTGGAATGTATGTGTTGGGCGGGTTCGCGGACCTCCCAGATGCCGGCGTCGGGCTCCTGCCAGCATCGGGCGACCACGTCGGCGAAGCCGCGCACCGCCCGCCACGTCTCGCTGTAGAGGCGCTGCCCGGCCTGCACGAACGCCCAGGCGGCGTCGATCACCCAGCCGTAGCCGTCGAGTTGGTGTTGCCCGGCGGCGGCGTTGCCGATCCGTACCGGGACGCTGTCGAGGTAGCCGGGCCAGTCGGGCAGTTCCCGTTCGGGCGGTACGTGCCGGCCGTGCAGGGTGAGCAGGGCCGGCAGTCGTGGCCGTTGCAGCCGGCTGGCGTGCAGCAGCCAGGCGAGGAAACCACGGGCCTCGTCGGGTTTGCCGACGCTGAGGAAGGCGCTGACGCAGATGCTGGCGTCCCGGGGCCAGACGAAGCGGTAGTCCCAGTTCCGGGTTCCGCCGGGATCCTCGGGCAGCGACGTCGTGGGTGCGGCTACCGGGGCTCGTGAGGGCGAGTAGGTCAGCAGCCGCATGGTGAGCAGGCTTCGTACGACGTGTTCCCGGAAGGGCAGCGACTCGTCGATCTCGGCGGTCCAGGCTCGCCAGCGTTCCTCGTCCTCGTTGAGCAGTTCCCAGGCGACCGCCGGCTCGACGTGGATCAGCGGTTCGCGGTGCGCCACGGCCAGCACGAGGGTGACCGGCCGACCGGGCCGGACCGTGATCACGGTAGGCCGGCCGGGTTCGATGGCGAGCGTCGGGCTGCTGCTCAGCGCGACGGCGAGCGACCCCCACTGACACACCAGGGCCTGGTTCCGGTGCTGGACCCGGGGTCGGCGGTGCCGTACGCCGAGGCGGGGGTCGAAGTCGACGACGGCGTCGACGGCCGCTTGCTCGGTCGAGAGCCGCCGCACGATCAGTGTCGTGGGTAGCAGTCGGCCGCTGACCTCGGCAATCATGGCCTCGGTGAGGGTGAGTCGGCTGTCGCCCACCGCCCAGGTCGTCTCCAGGGTGGCGCTGTGCCCGCGGTAGCGCCGTTCGACGACGGGGGCTGGTTGGGCCGGACCGACCCGGTACGTTCCCGCGTCCGGCCCTCCGATCAGCCGACCGAACAGGGGCTCGCCGTCGAAGCGGGGAACGCAGAGCCAGTCGACGGCGCCGTCGGCGGCGACGAGGGCGGCGGTGCGGGTGTCGCCCAGCAGGCCGTAGTCGCTGATCGGCGTGGGGGATCGGGGACTGGTCGCGTCGGACCGGCCGGTCATGGAGATCGCCTCCCGAGAAGTCGCCGGACGCGGGTCAGTGCGGATGGAGAAGCACTCCGAGGACCACCCCGTACATGATGTGGACGACGGCCGCGATCGCCGGGGTCTGGTTGCCGTAGTTGAGGGCGAACAGGCCGGGCGGCTCCAGCACCGCCGTGCTGGCCGGGCCCGCACGTTGGGAGGCCATGTGCGGGTGTACGCCCGGCAGCAGCGGCAGGAGCACCGTCAGCGCGATTCCGACGTGAACGGCCCCGAGCAGCGCCCCGATCCACCAGGTGGCGCGGTGCAGCAGGGCGAACGCGGCCGTGTAGCCGAGGGCGAAGCCCTGACCGGCGCCGAGGTGCAGGAAGAAGCCGACGACGCGGGCGCGGTCGGGGTCCTCGGTGACGAGGGTTCCGAGTAGCAGCGGAAAGTCGATACGAGTGAGGCCGGCCAGTTGGGCGGCGGTCAGCGCCGCGGTGAGCGCCGTGGTGGCGACCAGCCCGAACAATGCCCATCCGGCCCAGTCCATCTCAGCGGTGGTGGACGGCGGGCGCGTTCGGTGTCGGCGCGGTGTCGGCCGGGCGAGCGCTGGCGACGGCCGCCTCGGCGGGCGACCTGCTGGCGCGGGAGGGTTGATCCGTCGGCACCCGGCACCGCGACGTCAGCTTGGTCATCGCTCCGCCCTCCGGCTGGACGAGGTGAGGTCAACGGCCATGATCGTGATGCTCGCGTCGCGCCGCCCGTGGGCCGACGGCGGGCGTGCCGGCTCTTCACCATAGGCCACGGAGCTTCGACCTGTGGCCTGCTTCCGGAGACGCAACCGGGCCGCGGCGGCACCCACGAGGCGGACGGCACGGTCGCCCCAGGTTTGGGCAGATCCGCATCGGGGACACCCCCGCGTTGATTTCCCTGGGGGTGGTCATGGCCTTGGTCAATCCGGCACCCGACTATTTCGAGCCTGCCGACGGCATGTTTCTCGCGACTCTGCTCATCGTCCGGGACGTGGAGCGATCCCGCGAGTTCTACGAGCGGGTCTTCGGAGCCACGTGTGTCCACGAGAGCAACCCACTGATCATGAGATTCTTCAACAGCTACATCATCATCAACGTCGAGGGTGGCCCGACGGACGACAAGCCGATGGTGCAGGCCAAGGCGCCCCCGGATCCCAACATTCTGAGCTGCGCGATGAACATTCGGGTCCGGAACATCCGGAAACTTCATTCGGAGTGGAAGGCCAGGGGCGCGGACTTCATCACCGAGCCGAAGGACCACGGCACGGAGATCCGCTGCTATCTGCGTGACCCCGACGGGTACCTGGTGGAGGTCGGGCAGGGCCTCTGACGGGACGTCGTCCGTCAGGTGTCGAGGTCGGTGTGGGCGGGCGGTCAGATCCCGAAGAGTCGGAAGAACTGTTGGGCGACTTCCCGGTCGCCGGACACCTCCACGTCGCCGGCGTCGACGGCCGCCGCGACCGTGCGGTCGTTGAAGATCAGCGCCCAGAGGGTCGGAATGTCGGCGCGTACCGTGGCCTGAACCTCCGGCCCGCCGCCGCGGTACGAAGCACGAGTGTGTCGGTCAGGTAGGCACGTTCCGTGCTGAACCCGCCTTCCGGTCGGATCTCCCAGTGCCCGGCGTTCTCGTCGAGCAGGTTGGCGAAGACCGACGGAGCGTCGAACCGTGCGGGGCACCACCAGTTCACCGAGCCGTTGCGGTCCACCAGCGCCGCGCGGCGGCCATCGGCCAGGAAGCCGTGCTCGGCGATTCGTCCGCCCTCCATGGGCGGGGACTACCCGAGCGGAGCGGAGTGACACCACGTCGGATCGGCCAAGCTCCTACCGGAGCGCCGCCGACAGGCAGCCCGGAGACGCCCGGATGACCGTGCCCCCGCCGCGAGACGGTCGCGCAGCTGGGCGTCGTGTTACCTACCGGACCCGGTCCGGTCCAGCCAGTCGGCGTACTTGATCTCCCCGAGCACCGCCCCGTCGTCCGGCACCAGACTCCGCTCGTCCAACTCGGAGCCGAAGTAGCGGGCGTGCGGGTCGGTGGCCACCTCTCGCGGATCACCCAGAGCAGCCAGGGCGTTGCGGAAGAACTCGTCCATCCGGAGCTGCTCAGGACCGGCGATCTCGACCCGACCGTTCACCGGCGAGCCAACCGACACCCGGCCGAGAGCCTCGGCCACCTCGTCGCCGGCCATGGGCTGGAAGAGTACGGGTGCCATCCGGACCGTGTCACCGTCCGCGGCGGAGTCGGCGATGCCCTTGACGAACTCGAAGAACTGCGTCGCGTGCACGATCGAGAACGGGATCGACGAATCTTCGATCAGCTTCTCCTGCGCGAGCTTCGCTCGGAAGTAGCCGTTCTCGGGCAGTCGATCCGTCCCCACGATCGACAGGGCCACGTGGTGCCCGACACCGGCCGCCGCGTCCGCGGCCAGCAGGTTCCGGGTGGAGGTCTTGAAGAACTCGAGCACCGCCTCGTCCTCCCATGAGGGGGCGTTCGCCACATCGACCACCACGGACGCGCCGGCCAACGCCTCGGCCAGGCCCTCGCCGGTGATGGTGTTGACGCCGGTCTTCGGCGACGCGGGCACCGCGTCGTGACCCTGTTCGCGAAGCTTCGCCACGAGCTTCGACCCGATCAGGCCGGTGCCGCCGACCACCACGATCTTCATGTCGATCCTTCCTGTTGACCGGGGCACCAGTTGCCATCCGGTCACTAGTTAAGACCGGGAACATCCCGGCCTGTGACATCTCCAGAAAAGTGCCGCCCATAGGCGCGCTACCGGTGTCCCGGCGGTGTAAGCGGGGTCCTGCCTCACCGGCCGCAGGCCCTCAGGCGGGAGCCTCGTTCTGATGCAGCGCACGGTAGATGCGGCGGTCGGGGACGACCCACATGATCACGATGAGGACGAAGCATGTCATGGCGATCCAGACACCGACCTGCCCGTCCCGGTCGATCGTCAGGGCACTGAGGACGCCGGCGACGTCGAACGCGATGGAGAGCTTGCCCTTGAGGTCGGCTCCGACGGCCCGGTGCAGCGGTGAGTCCGGTCCCTCCTGCCGGATGATCACCGTTTGGAGTACGACGTAGGCGATCGCGGCGCTGAGCAGGTTCAGGCCGTAGATGACGACCGGAGTCTGTTCGAACTTCGATTCGGAGACCCAGGCGGTCGTGAACGGGACGAGCGAGAGGCAGAACAACAGCCCTAGGTTTGCCCACAGCGCACCGCCGCTGACCTGGCGAACCAGGTGGAACATCTGATGGTGGGTGTTCCAGTAGATGCCCACGAACACGAAGCTGAGCAGATACACCAGCAGCCCGACTCCGCTGGTGTGGATGAGGTCGAAGTAGCTGTGCCCCTCCGGGACCTTCAGCTCCAGCACCATGATCGTGATGATGATGGCGAGCACGCCATCACTGAACGCCTCAAGCCGGCCGGTTCTCACCGCGGCACCCGTCCTTCTCCTGCTGATACGCGACGCCGTCGTGGCTTCGGGGATTTCTCCAGCAGCCGAGACAGGACTGCGACGCCGTCCGTGACGCGGTGTGCTCGCCGTCACAGCGGCCGGGCCGGGATGCGACCACGCGCGGCGGACGCGACGTGGCCGACCGCACCGGCGACCCGAGGGGCAGGTCCAGCTGGGGGATACCCGCCGGTGGGAGCGCTGCCGCCCGGTGCGGTGCTCGGCCGGCCGACGGTCGCCGTCAGGAGAAGTGCGTCTTCGGCCGGGTGAGCCGCTGGCCGTCGACGACCAGGTCGACTTTCTCGTTGTAGAAGGCGACCAGCCCGGCGATCGGGAGGAGCGCGCTGGTGGGGAACTCGTACGACCAGGCGAGGTCCGGGTGGACGGTGTCGCCGACGCGTACCGACCAGTAGCGGCTCGTCCGGCCCTTGTACGGACAGGCGGTCGTCGTCCTCGACCCCACGAGGTGCTCGAAGTTCACCTCGGTCCGGTTGAGGTAGTAGCGGGTGGGCAGCCCGGTTTCGAAGACCAGCACCGGTGACGCCGACTCGGCCAGTACGAGCCCGTCGAGTTCCACCCGTACCCGCCGGGTGGACCGCAGCGCATCGACCCGGGTGTACGGGTCGCGGGGGTGCACGAAGACCTCTTCGTCCTCCTCGAACCAGCTGTCCATCGCAGCCCAGTCGAACCGGATCGTGTCCGCCAGTCCGGGCAGCGCGTCGCCTCCGTAGCATCGAGCGGACGACGGGCGGGACGTCTCACCGACGCGCAGCCCGTGCACCTGTCCGGTCCCACACGGGATCCGCTCCGTGCGGTGCTCATCGACCAGCAGACTGCGGTTCACGTCGCTGAGCGGGATGTAGTAGTGGGGGTAGAACGGCCACTCCCACACGTACTGTGCCCGCCTGGTGTCCAGCACCAGCTCGCCGGCGAGGTACGCGCGGACCCGGCGAGGCACTGGCTCGACGCGGTCGTCCGGGGCCATCGCCTGCGGATGATCTCGCACAGTTCCTCCAGCTCACGATGGGCCGGCTCGAAGCGGCACCGGCTCAACGATCAAGAAGCCTTCGACGTCTCGCGGCGGTCGACGCCGGCCACACCCGACCCGTGCGGCGGCGCCGCGGCCGCGCCGACATGTCGCGCGTGCCGCTCACGATTGTGTACCGCCAGGAGGGTCAGTGGTCGGCGCCTCGGTCCGGCTGGGTTCTGGCGCGAACAGCGGCCTCCAGTCGCAGGCCGAGACCGATGAGGACGAACAGCCAGGCCAGGATGAACGGGCGGTCAGTGGTCGTGCCGAGGGTGAGCATGGCGATGAGCAGCCCGACCGCGATGGCCGCGGTACCGACGTTCCGCAGGGTGACGGTGATCAACACGCCGCTGAGTGTGTCAGGCCAGGGCGACCGGTGGTTCGGCCGGTGCCGCGGCGAACGTCCGCGCGGGGCGAGGAATCCTCACCCCGCGGCCGGACGCCACCTTTCCACCGCTCAGCAAGACGCCGGCGGGATACTCTGCTCGTACTGGAAGACGTTGTGCGGGTCGTACTTCCCCTTGATCCTGCGCAGCCGATCGACGTTCGGCCCCCAGTAGGCGGTTTCCCACTCCGCCATTGCGATGTTCGGCACGTTGACGTACGCGCCGTCGACGTAGGGCCGCAGCGCCTGACTGAACTCGGCGATCCAGTTCTGAGCGACCGGGGTGAGCGCGTCGCCGCTGTCTGGCACCCCGCGGGTGCCCCAGCCCGCGCCGGGCTCGGAGTAGAAGAGCGCGTCGCGGTGCGGGAACGCGGTGCCGCCGCGGGGCTCGCTCCGCTGAGCCCCCGTGCCGAAGGCCTGCGTGAAGAAGTTGCTGGCATCCGAGGGGGCGTCCTCCATGAAGGCACGGATCACGCTGATCGCCTTCTTCGGAAGCGGCTCATTGGTGAACTGCGAGAAGAACTTCCAGTTCGCCGGATCGTCCTCACTCGGGGTCTGGAATCCGGCGTATATGTCGCCCCAGCCGCCGGTCTGCACCGTGATCTCGGGGTTCCCGATCGAGAGGATCGGGCGGAGCAACTCCTTTACCTCTTCCTCCGAACCATCCGCGAGCACGCCGAACAGCAGGATCTGGGATTTGTGGATTTCGAGTTGGGTTCCGAGGCGGCGGTCGCTGAACGGCGCGGTGCGCTGCCAGGTGTCGAAAACCCCGTGCAGGTCGTCGATGCCTTCCCAGGTGGCTTGCAGGTAGGCCACGCTCCTGAGTCGAGCCGCCTTGTAGGTGAGTGAGGTGACGATCCCGAAGTTGCCGTTTCCCGCTCCGCGCAGCGCCCAGAGCAGGTCCGCGTGGTTGTCCAGGTCGACCTCGATCGCCCTCGCGCCGTCGGCACCGGAGGCGACGACGATTTCCGCCCCTATCAGGCTGTCGCAGGCCATGCCGAGGTAGCGGGTGAGGAAGCCGAAGCCGCCGCCGAGGGTCGCGCCGGACAGGCCCACGCTTCCCTCCGTTCCAGTCGTGACTGCGAGGTCGTGCTCGGCGAGCGTGGTGACCGCCTCCAACTGATTGAGCCCGGCGCCGACTTTCGCGATGCGGGTGGCAGCGTCGATGTCGGCGGACTTCAGCTCGCTGACGTCGATCACGATGCCGTTGTCCACGTTCGACCAACCCTCGAGGCTGTGCCGGCCACTGCGTACCCGCAGGGCCACGTCGTGCTGCCGTGCCCAGGTGAGGGCGTTGACCACGTCCTGGGTCTCCTGGGCGAAGACGATGACCAGCGGATTGCGTACGAAGAGTTCGTCCCAGCCGAGGCTCGCGGTCGGATATTCGGGGTCCCCGAAACGGACGACGCGGCCGGTCAGTTCTGCCGGCGGGCATTTCGCGCCGGAGGACAGATCCCTGCCATCTGCGGCGAGGGCGGAAGTGCCGTCGGCGAGGATTCCCGGGAAGACGACCGCCCCGGCGCCGACGGCCGCCGCCGCGCCGAGCAGTTTGCGACGAGAAAGGTCGTGCATGGTCCGCATTCCTCTCGATTGGGTTACGCCAGCATTCGACCAAGAAGAATTCTTGCCCTGCATCTGACGCGCAGCCTCAAGTTAGTACGGAGGACGTTCGGCAGGATATGAGACGTTCTGCATGAACCCGGTCGAGTGATGCCGTGTCGCTCGTTGCGGCGCTAACCGGACGATCGTGTCGGGTGGACGAGCTGGCTCCAGCTCCGAGGAACGCTGATTCCTCGGAGCCGAGAGTGTTGACCACCGGCGCCCGTCATCCCTAGGGTCCCTGAATGTTTCGGTCGGGTTACCGCCGCTTCGGGCGAGGATGGGACAAACGATGAACAGTGCTGGCCGACGGCCGACGCTGAGGACCACATTGGTGGCAACGACAGCCCTCGCGATCTCGGCCGGGCTCTTCGCGGCGCCGGCGTGCGCGAACGAGCCGGTGGCTCCAGCCGCACCGGCGGCTGTGACCGCGGTGCCCGAGAGCGCCGGGCAGGTGGTGAAGTCTCCTGACGGATCGCTGGCCGTCGCGATCAGCGCGGACAGCGGACGGCTCACCTACAGCGTCACGAACCGCGGCAAGGTGGTCGTCGGCGCTTCCGGGCTCGGCATCGACCTTGCGGGACGACCCAGCCTGACCCAGGCCATGAGCATCGAGTCCGTCCAACGCCGCACGATCGACGAGACGTGGAAGCCGCTCTGGGGGACCGACAGCAAGGTCCGCAACCACGCTCGTGAACTCACGGTCCACGCGGTGCAGGCTGACACCGGACTCCGTCTGGACCTCATCGTGCGCGTCTTCGACGACGGCGTCGGGTTTCGATACCACATCCCGGCCCAGCCGGGTCTCGACGCCTACACGGTGACCGCCGAGCGAACCGAGTTCGGTCTGGACCCTGCCTCGCGAAGCTGGTCGCTAGCCGCCGGCACGGACTGGAACGCCGACGAGCAGCACTATCGTGACCAGCCACTGTCGGCCGTACCGACCGCACAGACGCCCATCACTCTGGCGGCCGGCAACACCTACATGGTGGTGCACGAAGCCGACCTGACCGACTACCCGAGCATGACGCTGAAGGCGGTGCCGGGTCGGCCCGGCCTGTTCTCGAGCGACCTGATCAGCCTGCCGGACGGCACCAAGGCCAAGCTGCGCGGCGAGTTCTCCACTCCGTGGCGGACCCTGACCATCGGTGAGCGGCCCGGTGACCTGGCCGAGTCCCACCTGATCGAGAACCTCAACGATCCGTGCGCGATCTGCGCCGGCGACACATCCTGGATCAAGCCCGCCACGTACGTCGGCGTGTGGTGGGAGCTTCAGCGCCGCCAGACCACCTGGAACTACGGGCCGAACCATGGTGCCACCACCGATCGCGTGAAGCAGTACATCGACCTGGCCAAGCGGGCCGGTTCCAAGTACGTGCTGGCCGAAGGCTGGAACTCGAACTCCGGTGGTGCCTGGGCGAACCAGGACTTCCTCACCCCGCAGCCCGACTTCGACCTTCCCGCGGTGCTCGAGTACGCCGAGCAGAACGGCGTCGAGTTCATCGCGCACAACGAGACCCGGGGCGACGTCGACTACTACGACGCGCACATCGAGGAGATCTTCTCCCGGTACGAGGAACTCGGCATCCACGCGATCAAGACCGGCTATGCCACCAAGTTCCTGTTGGGCGGGGTGAACCGCAGCCACTTCGACCAGGAAGCCGTCCGGCACTACCAACGCGTGATCGACGCCGCGGCCCGCCACCACATCACGATCGACGCCCACGAGGCGATCAAACCGACCGGGCTGGCCCGCACCTACCCCAACATGATGACCGGTGAGGGCGTCGCCGGGATGGAACAGCAGAACTACAAGGGCGTCAACGGCAACCCGCCGGCGCAGGCCACCATCCTCCCGTTCACCCGGTTCATGGGTGGTCCGGCCGACTACACCCCCGGTGTCCTGAACGTGACCTGGGACCCGGCCAAGCTCGGCACCCGCGTCCAGACCACCTCGGCCGCCCAGCTGGCGCTGTCCACGCTCTTCTACAGCCCGATGCAGATGCTCGCGGACACCCCCGAGAACTACGCCGCGCATCCGGGCGTCGCGTTCCTGAAGGACATGCCCACCACCTGGGACGAGAGCCGGATCCTCGACAGCGCGATCGGTGACTACACGACGGCGGCCCGGCGGCACGGCGAAACCTGGTACCTCAGCGCGATCACCGACGAGAACGACCGAACCCTCAAGATGCCCCTGTCGTTCCTGTCGCACGGCGAATACGTAGCCGAGATCTACGCCGACGCGGCCGGGACGACCTGGCGCGGGAACCCGTTGCCGATCGAGATCAGCAAGGTGCTCGTCCGCTCGTCGACCACGCTCAGCATGTCCATGGTCGCCGGAGGCGGGCAGGCGGTCCGGATCCGGCCGGCCACCAGGGAGGACCGACGCACGCTCGACCGGTACACCCCGCCCCGCCCCAGCTTCGGGGCCGCCCAGGCCACCCTGGACGCGGACACGCAACGCCTGACCGTGACCGCGCCGCTCACCAACTCCGGAAGCACCGTGGCGGCTGTCCCCACCCAACTGGTCCTCGACGGGCGTGCCGTCGGCGAGCCGCGGACCGTACGGATCGCCGGAGCTGGAATCAGCAACGTCGAGCTGACCCTGCCGGCGAGCCAGGTCCCTGACCAGGATTTCAAGGTCGCCGTCGGCTCGCCGAACGGCGAACGCGGTAAGCCGACCCGGGTCACGCAGACGCGGTCGATGCTGCAGCTGATCCGCCAGCTGCACAAGTCCGGCGCGGTGACGCGGACGGCGTTCACGACGCTGCAACGCCGAGTGGACAAGGCCGAGTCCGAGCTGCGTCACGGAGACGTGACGGGACGGCTGCTCGCGCTTCAGGACTTGCGCATGGACCTCTACCGGCTGCCGGTGCCGCAGGTCGGTGCGCAGGCACGGACCGCGATCGACGACCTGCTCAGCATCCGGCTCGGCTCTCCTCGCGGGTTGCTCTCGATCGCCGGAGACGTACGACTGGCAACCGATCAGGGGAGTATCGTCCCCGCACTGTCGCAGCGGCTGCTCGACGAGATCACCGCTGCGGCCCAGTCGGCATCCGGAGACGACAACGCGGCGATGCGGGACGCACTGGACCGGTTCGGTGCCCTCGTCGCTACCGCTCCGGCTGGACAGGTCACCCCTGACGTCGCTGCGGACCTGCTCGCGTCCATCGGCGTGATCACCGCCGGTCCTCGTACCTACGAGGCGGAGGCCGCACAACTGCTCGGTTCGGCCTGCCTGCGTACCGATCACACCGGTTACACCGGCACCGGCTTCGTGGCCTGTCTCAAGACCAAGGACAGCGGCCTACGCTTCAACTCCGCGGTAGCGGCGGACGGTTACTACACGCTGCGAGTTCGGTACGCCAATGCCATGGGCGATACCCGGACCATGACCCTGAGCAGCGGAACCGAGTCGTACTTGCTCCAGTTGCCGACCCTCGCGAACTGGGACGCCTGGTCCGAGCACACCGTCACACTCCCGATCGCCGCAGGCGAAGCCGTGAACCTCGTGTTCGGGCCCAACGACGACGGCAACGTCAACGTCGACTCGATCACCCTCGAGCCGGACCTGGGGGTCGTCAAGCGAGCATGAGGTTGACGACGGGGAGGGCCGGCCCAACGGGTTTGCCCTCCCCGTCGTTTCTGCCCGCCGTCGGGCCGCCTCGACGTGGTTCAGCAGCCGGGTTCTGGAAGATGCGCTTCGGGGCTCTCCGGCGGTCGTCGCCGCGGCCCGAGCCGCTCAGAACGACAGCAGTCGGAACGTGCCCACGGTGCGGAAGCCCAGGTTGCGGTAGACGGGCTCGCCGATGGCGGTCGAGGTGAGGGCCGCGTTGCGTACGCCGTGCTCGCGGGCCAGGTCGAGTGCCGCCCGGGTCATCGCGGCGCCGATGCCCTGTCGCCGATGTTCGGGTTGGGTGCCGACGTAGTAGAGCGTGAGCAGGCCGTGGCTGAGCCAGGCGACGGCAGTCCCGACGATCCGGCCGTCGTCGGCGCGGCCGGCCAGCCTGACCACTGTGCCGTTTCCGGTGAACGACCGTTCCCGGTTGATCGCCGCCGGCACGCCGGCCGCCGGTATGCCGGACACCCGGGCGTAGGCCGTTACGAACTCGTCCACGTCGGTGGTCTCCGTGATGCGGACACCGGTGGGGACGGGGGTGGGGGAGGCCTGAGCGATCGGCACCGCCATGATCGGCAGGGTCATGATCGGGATGGCCCCGAGGGACGCCAGGGCGTCGGCCGTGCCGACGTCGCTGTCCGGTCCGACCCACCAGACCCGCGGCACGCCGTCGAGGCGTCGGCGGGCCTCGGCGAGGGCGTCCGCCGGGTCGCGCCCGTGCAGGCGGAGCACGCCGTTGAGCGGCGGGTGCGGCACGTCGCTGCGGTAGGTCACCAGGCCGGTGCCGCCGGCCTCACCGATGTTCCAACCGAGCAGGTACGCCCGGTGCGCCGCGAGCAACGTGTCGATCGACTCCACGAGTTGATCTTATCGAGACCCGGCTGGCAGACGTTGTGACCTGGGCCAACTCTCACAGATGACGACCCTCGGGTGCCGGGGCGGGTTCGGGCGTTCGGGGCCGCAGTTCGGATTGGCGCTGGCGCCAACTGGTTTGTTATGGAAACCTATTGGCATGACCACTCATCCAATGGCTGCAGGGGGCGACCCTCACCGGTTGCTCGCACAGGTGCGGCACCTCGCGCGTCGGGTCCGGCTCGCCCAGCGGGTGACCTGGCTGCCGCTGCTGGTGCTGGCCGTGATCACGTTCGCGGCTGTCCCGGCCCACCGCTACGGCTGGCAGGTCACCTGCGTGCCGGTCGCCGACGGCGAGATGTGCCACGGACGCAATCTCGCGCTGATCGCCTACTGGCAGGTCGCGACGGCGATGGCCTACGTGGCGATCGCCTATGGCTACCTGCGGGCCGCCCGGGCCCGGGGGTTGGGCGGCCGGGTGATGCCATACGTCCTCACGGGCATCGCGCTGAACGTCCTGGTCCAGCTCGTGGCGCTGCTCATTGCGAATGAGGGATGGGGAATGTCCGAAGGTTTGGAACGGCCCGACGGGCTGGCGATGTTCCTGACCCGCCTCATCGACTGGGGCCCCGCGATCGGCGTGGCGTTGCTGGTCCTGGCGTGGCTGGAACGCCACCTCGCGCTGCTGCTGTTCGCCGCCGGATACCTGGCGGTGCTGCTGGTGCCGGTCAACTTCGGCTGGGGCACCCACTGGGGAGGCAACTGGCAGTTCCTGCCACCGTTGGTCATCCAGGGCGTCGTGCTCCTGCTCGGCGGCCTTGGCTTCGTCCTGGCGCAACGACCGTGGCAGCACCGATGAGCGACCCGCTCGACGAGCCGGAGCCCACCGCCACACACCCGGCCAACGGGCTCGACGACGTGGTGCACCAGCGGGTCCGGCTGGGCATCCTCACCATCGCCCGCGAGGCGCGGCGGGTCGAGTTCGGGTTCCTGCGTACCCAGTTGGCGCTGACCGCCGGCAACCTGTCACAACACCTCGGCGTCCTCGAGTCGGCCGGCCTGATCGAGGTAGAGAAGGGCTACGCGGGCCGGCGCGCCCGCACCTGGATCACGCTCACCCACGCCGGGCAGGCCGCGCTCGCCGACGAGATCGCCCGGCTCAAGCAGCTCATCGTCCGGGTCGAGACCGCCGACGGCCGCTAGCGACGACCAGCGCCCAGAAGTCCGACACCGGCACCGTGCTGGTCACGGGTCCTGCGGCCGTGTTTCCATGCCGCAGTGATGAGCGAGGACGTGTCCGGCGTGGACGTACCCCCGATTGTCCGACAGCGGACTGATCGCGACCTCGCCGCCTGTGTGCGGGTGTTGGCAGAGGTCCATGAGCGCGACGGTTATCCGGTGAACTGGCCGAGTTTTCCGGACGCCTGGCTCACGCCGCCGTCGCTCATGGCCTCCTGGGTGGCGGAACTGGATGGCCGCGTAGCCGGCCATGTCGGCCTTTCCCGGAGCGACGTGGGAGACGCGGCACCAGGGCTGTGGGGTGCCCGTGCAGGCGTGAGGATCGACGCGACGGCCGTGGTCAACCGACTGTTCGTTGCACCGTGGGCCCGCGGGCGTGGGGTCGGTGCGCTGCTGATGGCGCAGGCCGTCAGCGCAGCACAGGATCGCGGCCTGCATCCGGTGCTCGACGTGGTGGCTTCTGACACTGCGGCGACGGCCCTGTACGAGAGGCTCGGCTGGCAGTTGCTGGCCACGGTCGAACAGCAGTGGAGCCCCGAGCAGACGGTCGCCGTCCGGTGTTACGCGTTCCACGGTACGTTCGACCGGTGCTGCCCGGCCCGACCCGACGCCCCTTGATATTCCTCGATGTGGACGGGCCGCTGATCCCGTTCAAGGCCCGGCTGGTCGGCCGCAAGCATTCCTTCCGCCGTGCCGTCACGCAGCCGCCGGCCGATGCGGGCAACCCACTTCTCGATCGGCTTGACCCGGATGACGGGCGCCGGCTCTCGGCTCTCGGGGGTCAGCTGGTCTGGGCGACGACGTGGATGGCGGAAGCGAACGAGGTCGTCTCACCACGGCTCGGGCTTCCGGATCTGCCGGTCGTCGAATGGCCCGACAGCGACGACGATCCGAAGCACGGCCTGCACTGGAAAACGATGCATCTGGTCCGTTGGGCAGCTGGGCACCCATTCGTGTGGCTCGATGACGAGACGACCGATGTCGACCGCCGATGGGTGGCCGCGCATCATTCGGAGCGGGCGCTGCTACGCCGCATCGACCCCTACGTGGGTCTCACCGAAGCCGATCTCTCGGCCGTCCGTCAGTGGCTCGTGCAGGATGAAGGTGCAGCTTGATCACCTGCACCTTCACTCCGCCAATCGAATGTTTCCGCATGTCCAGCGGCGGTCAGCTCCAGAACGCACGTCCTGGAGTGTCATCAGGGGATCTTGGCATCGGATGATGCAGCGCGTGGGTCATCGCGGTGAGTCGTCCGACGTCGAACGGACGGGGACGTCCTTCAGGCGCCGGTCGCGGCCGGCCAGCCGGCGTGTTCCACCGCCCACGCCAGGACGTCGTCGGCGACCTCCTCCCACGCCTTCTGTGCGGGCAGCGGCCCGGTGAGGTGTGACAGGAAAGGATTCTGGCTCCTTGGTGCGCGCCCGACGCCGCCTCCCCTCGATGGGCGAGGTCGGTTTGGACGTCGGCGCGCGCTGACCTACCACGCGACGCTCTTCGCCGTCGACGGGCTCAGCTCCTGCGAGTAGCGGACCACGGCTGACGCGTGCCGGCCCGCTAGTGTGCGGCGAGCCGCTCCAGCAGGGCGGCGCTCTGCGCCAGCAATGCCCGCTCCTCATCCGTGAGTTCGGCCTCGATGGCCTGCGCGAGCCAACCGGCCCTGCGGCCGCGTTCCGCTTCGAGCGCGGCCCGGCCGGCGTCCGACAGTTCGACCAACGACTTGCGGCCGTCGGTGGGGTGCGCCCGGCGGGTGATCAGGTTCTGTTCTATGAGCAGCCCCACCGTCCGGGCCATCGACTGGGGGCGTACGCGCTGATCGGCGGCGAGGTCGCTGGTGGTCATGGCGCCGTCGCGGTCGAGTGCGCCGAGCACGGCGACCTGGCCCAGCGGGATCCGGTCCTCGTGTTTGACACGTCGGGTGAGCTTGCCGATCGCGGTGCGCAGTTCGGCGGCGACGGTGGCGGCTTCCGGGGTGGGCATGCGGCACTTTACCTCGTTGGCCAGCTGTGCAGCCGGCCTGTACAGCAACACTGAACAGCATTGCTGTAGGGTTTGTCGCTGTCGGGCTCAGCGCCAGCGTTGTCGCAGCCGGGCCACGGCACACGGCAACGGGGAGGAACACCCATGCCCGCAACGGCAGTCGGAACCATCGACGCAGCCATCGAAACCGTCACCGCCCGCCGGATCATCGACAGCCGGGGAAATCCCACGGTCGAGGTCGACGTCGTCCTGGCGGACGGGTCCCTGGGGCGCGCGGCTGTGCCCTCGGGCGCCTCCACTGGTGCCCGGGAGGCCCTGGAACTGCGCGACGGAGACCCCGCGCGCTGGCACGGCAAGGGCGTCGACCGCGCGGTGGCCCACGTCAACGGAGAGATCGCGGCGTCCGTGCGTGGCCGGAACGCGGCGGACCAGGCGGGTCTCGACACCGCGCTGGTCGCCCTCGACGGCACCCCCACGAAGTCTCGGCTCGGCGCGAACGCGATCCTCGGCGTCTCCCTCGCCGCCGCGAAGGCTGCCGCGGCGGCCCACCGCCAGCCCCTCTACCGCTACCTCGGCGGCGCCGACGCCCACCTGCTGCCGCTGCCGATGATGAACATCGTCAACGGCGGCGCCCACGCCGACAATCCGCTGGACTTCCAGGAGTTCATGATCGCGCCGGTGGGCGCGGAAACCTTCGCCGAAGCCGTCCGCATGGGCAGCGAGGTCTTCCACACCCTGCGCCGCGATCTGCTGGCCGCCGGGCACTCCACGGGCGTCGGCGACGAAGGTGGCTTCGCACCCGCGCTGCGCACCGCTGAGGAGGCGCTGGACTTCGTGATGGCCGCCGTCGAACGCGCCGGCTACCGGCCCGGCACGGACATCGGCCTGGTCATGGACCCGGCGTCGTCGGAGTTCTTTCGCGACGGGGTGTACGACTACGCGGGCGAGGGAGTGCGCCGTACCTCCTCCCAGCACGCCGACTACCTGGCCAGGCTCATCGACGCCTACCCGGTCGTCTCCATCGAGGACCCGATGGCGGAGAACGACCTGGACGGCTGGCGCGAGCTGACCGCCCGCGTCGGCGACCGCTGCCAGCTCACCGGCGACGACGTCTTCTGCACCAACGAGACGCTGCTGCGCGAGGGCATCCGTACCGGCGTCGGCAACTCGGTTCTGGTCAAGGTCAATCAGATCGGGACCCTGACCGAGGCGCTGGCCGCGGTGGCCACGGCCCACCAGGCGGGCTGGACGGCTGTCATGTCGCACCGCTCGGGCGAGACGGAGGACACCACCATCGCGGATCTGGCGGTGGCGACCGGCTGCGGTCAGATCAAGACCGGCTCACTGTCCCGCTCCGACCGCACCGCGAAGTACAACCAGTTGATCCGGATCGAAGAGGAGTTGGGCGACTCGGCGCGCTTCGCAGGCCGCTCGGCACTGCGGCGGGCGTGAACAGCAGGTAGAGGTGGAGGCTGTGCGGAGCCCCCGAGCACGATCGGGGGCTCCGCCCCGTTTGGCGGCGGGCTCGTGGGACAGACAGAGCGTTGCTCGTGAGGGCTCAGCAGGGGAGATGTCAATGCTCAAGATCAAGGTGTCCCGAGTGCGACCGGACAAGGTCGAGCAGCTCAAGGCCTGGCTCGCCGAGGCTACGCGGCGGGCCGACGAGATCCGGGAGACGTTCGTCAACGAGGGCGTCACCCACGAACAGGGTTTCATTCTCGAAACGACGGATGGGCCGGTCTTTGTCTACGCCGTCGAGTCGGCCGACTACGAGGCGGCTGTGCGGGCTTTCCAGGAGTCGCCGTTCCCGATCGACGCCGAGCACAAGGCGGTCCTGGCCGAGGTGCTCGACGGCGAAGTGAATGTGCCACTTCTACTCGATGTACGCCTCTGATCGACTGTCACTGAGCCATTTCATCGTGACGGTGCAGGTCACGGCAGGTGCAACTCTGGCGCGGCAGCGCTGCGGCGCCCCGCCTCGTCCGCTGCGAAAATCGCTGTTCGCTTGTCGGGCGCATTGGTAGAAAGCCGGAGTGGCAAATACTTTGACGTTCTCCGATCATCTGCGGCTGATCGACGAACGGTCGACCGCCTTCCGCGTCGCGGTCGCTGCGGCGCCCAGCCTCGACGTGCCGGTGCCGAGCTGTCCGGAGTGGACGCTGTTCGATCTCGTGCAGCACCTGGGCATGGGCCGCCGCAGGGCGGCCGCCATCGTCGCCGCCGGGCCGGCCGACGCTCCCCCGGGCAAGTCCGCTTGGGACGACGGCACGGGTGCGCCTCGGGAACGCGAGGCTCTCCTGGCCTGGTGGACCGAGTCCCTCGAGCGACTGACGAGCGCGCTGCGCGAGGCCGGCCCGGACCGCGGTTGTTGGACGTTCTGGGGTGACTCGCAGTCACCGGAAACCTCCGGTGCATGGGCTCGGCGCCAGGTTCCGGAGATCGCGGTGCACACCTACGACGTCCAACTCACCGTGGGGGACCCGGAGCCGCTGCCGGACGAGGTCGCCCTCGACGGCTTCGACGACTGCCAGTTCACCCTCTGCTCGACGGATGTCGCCTGGCCGCACGAACCCGCCGTCGTCGATTACCACGCCACCGAGGGCCACTCTTGGCGCCTTCGGCTGTCCCGCAACGGCGCATGGGCCGCCCGCCTCGGCGCGCCGGCTGCCAGCGACGACCCGGACCCGGACCCGGTCGACGCCTCCGCCCGGGGCACGGCCAGTGACCTGGTCCTGTTCTTCTACGGCCGCATACCGCCGGATTCGCTGAAGTTGGAGCTGGACGGCGACCGTCGCATCTTCGATCAGCTCATCGCCTGGGACCCGTCCGTTTGAGGGTTCCTAACAAAATGATCGCTGGGCGCCCACCCCCGGAGGCGCTACCGGCCCCGCCATGCTGCCCGCGCGGGAATGACCGGAGAGGTCAGCGGGCCTGCCTCTGGCGTCGATGCCACCACACCCGCAGGACGGCGGCGACGCCGATCAGGGTCAACAACACCCACTGGCCGATCCCGAACTCCCGCTCGAGGTGGTGGTAGGAGGCGGAGGCGAGATAGCCGAGCAGGGCGACTCCGGTCGCCCACACCAGCGCCCCGGACAGATTCGCCCACAGAAACGTCCGCCGGCGCATCCCGCCTGCGCCGGCGGTCAGGGGCACCATCACCCGCACGACCGTGACCCAACGGCCGAACACCACCGCCCATGTCCCATGCCGGGCGAACAGGCGACGGGCCCGCGCGATGTCGAGGTGACGCCGCAGCGGCCCAGGGACGTGCGCCAGCACACCCGGCCCGTACCGTCGTCCGAGGGCGTAGCCGACCTGGTCGCCGAGGCACGCTCCGACAGTCCCGGCGCCGGCCACCGCCCAGAGCGGCAGCGCGCCGTGGTGGGCCACCAGGCCGCCGATGAGGATCGCTGTCTCTCCCGGTACGACCAGCCCGAGCAGGGTCGACGACTCCAGGGCCGGTAGGACGAGCACCGACGCCAGGACGAGCAGCGGTGGCAGCCCAGCGAGCACGGTGACCACCCTGTCCATCCGCTGATTGTCGCCCCGAACGGGTCGATGATCAGGCAGGAATCCCGTTCGGCGTTGGGCCGTCTCCTGCGCTAATGCGACGTCGTCCTTACCGACGACGGAAGACCCGGAGATCATTCTGAAACTCCACGTGGCCGCGACCGCTCCGCCACGATTAAAAGGCGCGCTATCGGCGATCCGCGTCGCCGTATCGGCCCATCGGGGATCCGCCGGGGCGGTCATGCTCCGGGGTCGCGCGTGCCCTGACCATGAATAACATAACGCCGATCTTGGTGAGGCGCCATCGGGCGCGCGACCGACTGCGCAGGTCAGCGGGCGTGGCTATGTTCGTCCGATGCCTACTCATGAGATCACTGCGGCATCGGCGGGTACGTGGACGCTCGGCGACATGACAGTCAATCGGATCGGGTTCGGCGCGATGCGGTTGACGGGCGGCGCCGCGTTCGACAGCGACGGCACGCCGAGCGACCGCGATCGGGTCATCGGCGTGCTGCGCCGTGCCGTCGAGTTGGGTGTGAACCACATCGACACCGCGGCGTTCTACTTCTCGCGGCTGCGTTCGGCCAATGAGCTGATCAACCGGGCGCTGGCGCCGTACCCGGACGATCTGGTCATTGCCACAAAGGTCGGTCCGGGTCGCGATCCGTCCGGCGACTGGTTGCCACTGGCCCGGCCGGATCAACTACGGGGCCAGGTCGAGGAGAACCTGCGGCAGCTCGGCCGCGACCACCTGGACCTGGTGAACCTGCGCCAACACGGTCTCGACTCGATCGCCGAACACTTCGGCGCGCTCGCCGAACTGCGCGACGCCGGCCTGATCCGGCATCTGGGCATCTCCAACGTCCGCCCGCAACATCTCGCCCAGGCCCAGGCGATCGCTCCCGTCGTGTGCGTACAGAACGCGTACGGCATCGACAAGCGCCTCAGCGAGAAGACCCTCCGCACCTGCGGCGAGCAGGGCGTCGCGTTCGTGCCGTTCTACTCGATCGCAGGTGACGGACGTGACGCCGGCGGTGTCGCCGACAGCGAAGCGATCCGCGCTATCGCACGTGCGCATGGCGCCACGCCGGCGCAGGTCCGAATCGCCTGGACGCTGGCGCGCGGCCCGCACGTGTTGGCCATCCCGGGTACGGGCAACCCGGATCACCTGGTCGAGAACGTGGCCGCCGGCGCGCTTCGCCTGTCCGCGGACGAGCTGGCGAGCCTGGACTGACGGCCGCCGGGCGGCTGCGATCCGGCCGAACTCGACACGGGGATCGCCCGGCGCCTGCCCGCCGACGGCGCGAGGAGCCGTGCGCCGCCCACACCTGAGGCGCGTCCGCGCCGGCCACCTCGAGCCGGACACCCGCACGATTCTGCCGGTGCCCCGACCGAAGCCCGGTGGTGACCCACCTCGTTTGATGATCGTGCGCCTGCCGCACCGCCGCCGGCTGCCCGGCAGGCGCACGATCACTACCGATTCGGAGCTGAGCCCGGTGCGGCCCGGACGTGCACGCGTTCGCCCTGCCTGCCGATGAGGCTGAGGTACTCGACGGGACCGGCGCTGGTGGACCCGAACCAGTGCGGGGTGCGGGTGTCGAACTCGGCGGCTTCGCCGGCTCGAAGGATGAGATCGTGCTCGCCGAGGACCAGACGTAGCGTGCCGTTGAGGACGTACACCCAGTCGTAGCCCTCGTGGGTGCGCAGGTCCGGTTCGCGGTCGTCGCGTCCGGTGGGAAGGACGAACTTGTAGGCCTGGATTCCTCCGGGCCGGCGGGTCAGCGGCAGGATGGTCGATCCGTCGCCGGCGGCGATGGGGCGCAGGTTGACGCGGGGATCACCGGTCGGTGGCGCGCCGACGAGCTCGTCGATGGTGACGCCGTAGACGCGGGCGAGCGGGAGGAGTTGTTCGAGCGTAGGGCGCCGCAGGCCCGCCTCGAGCCGGGAGAGCGTACTGACGGAGATGCCGGTCTCCTTCGCCAGGTCGGTGAGCGTGACGTCGCGGCGGGCGCGAAGCGTCTTCAGCCTCGGGCCGACGGCGTCGAGCGTGCGGTCCACGTCCTCGTTCATCGCCCCAGTTTTCCATTCGGCAAAGAACTTTGCCGGTTCGTCCGATACGCGGTCAGGATCGCCCCATGACCCACGCATTCGACAAGGACTACTGGGACCAGCACTGGCACCAGAAGCACGGCGACTCGCCAGCCTCCGCGGCCGGCGAACCGCCGAACCCCTACCTGCCACGGGAAACCGGCGACCTGATGGTCGGCAGCGCGCTCGATGCCGGGTGCGGTGCCGGCGCCGAGGCGATCTGGCTCGCCGCGCACGGCTGGCGGGTCACCGCGGTCGACATCGCCTCCGAGGCCCTCGCCCTCGCCACCGAGCGCGCGGCGAACAGCGGCATGGCCGGGCGTGTGCAGTGGATCGAGGCGGACCTGACCAGCTGGGAGCCGGGCATGCGGTTCGATCTGGTCACGACGCACTACGCGCATCCGGCGATGCCGCAGTTGGCCTTCTACGACCGGATAGCCGCATGGGTGGCGCCCGGCGGCACCCTGCTGATCGTCGGGCACCTGCACGCTTCGACGGCAACCGGGCACGGGCACCACCCGCCCGCCGAGGCCTCGATCACCCTCGAGGACATCACCGCGCGCCTGGACCGCGCCCAGTGGGAGATCAGCACCGCCGAGGAACAGCTCCGCGCGGCCGCCGGCGGGACGGTCCCGCTGCACGACGTCGTCGTGCGTGCCACCCGGCGCGCCTGATCACACCACCTGGTCAGCGACGGGGTATGAGATCGCCGCGGTCCGCCGTCGGCGCGCCCGTTGCTGGCGAAACGGGCGCGTCGAACGTGACGATCACGGCTGGTCCGTCACGGAAGCCGGCCGGCAGGGTGCCTGGGCTTCAGGAACTCATCGCGGCTCGGTCGGACTCGCTGCGAAGGACACAGAATTCGTTGCCTTCAGGGTCGGCGAGGACTGCCCAGCCAGAGCCATCAGGATTCCGGCGATCGGCGACGAGCGTGGCGCCGAGGCCCAGCAGCCGCTCCACCTCCGGGTCACGTGAACTCTCCGGGCGCAGACATACATGGACCCGGTTCTTGACCGTCTTGGGCTCGGGCACCTGGTTGAAGTACAGCGCCGGGCCCTCCGCCAACAGCAGCTGAATCTCCGGGTCGCCCGGTTTGTCGTCCGGATGCAGCGGGCGGCCGGTCACCTTGCTCCAGAACTGGGCCAGCGCGTAGGCGTCCGCACAGTCGATCGCCACGTTCTGCAAAACCGAAACCATGCGCGTAAGACTTCCTGACTTCTGCTCCGGACGCCATCAGGCTGCGCTCAACCGTTGCACACAGCCGAGGTCGTCGGGCTTCACTCGATGTGGGACACATCGACTCGCTTGGACGATTGACGGCTCATGGTCAATCGCGTGGCAACTGCTCGATGAGCTGGTGGAACTCGTCCGGCGGGAAGATCTGCTCCAGTTGCCCGTTCTTCATCTCGGCACGCAGGGGGTGTAGACGGCCCTGGTGGAACCAGTGCACGTCGAGACTGACCCGATCGAGGGCATCCGATCCGACGTTGTGCACCAGTCGCAGTACCGGCTCGATGGTGGCGAGATCACGAGCCTTGCGGATCGGGACGGCGATGATCTGGTGCTCACGGGGGACACCGATGATCGCTCCGTGCGGAAGGTCGTCGCCCAGTAGCTCGTTGAGCCGCACCAGCTGCGCGACACCGGACACGCCCTGGTCGGCGATGACGTACAGCGGTGAGTATTCGCCCTGGTCGTAGGGTTCGACCACGACGTCGTCACGCCGCATGTTCGCGATCGCCCGCATGATCAGATCGGCATGCGAGGTGTTCCAGCGGGACGTCAGATGGCCGAGGACGGGATAGGCCTGCTGAAATCGGCCGGATTCGTCCGGCCCCATCGCGACGAGGAGCGCGACCACCTCGTCATTGAGGTGGACGTATATCCCGTCCGGGCCGAGGTCCGAGCTTCTCGCAGGAATCAGGCGGAGCAGGGAGTCACGCTGAGCGGCGGGCATCGCCAGCAGCTCGCGGCACGGGCTGTGCCTCGTACAGTCGTCGGCCGGGGCTGCCGGGGCAGCGGTTTCCGGCGACCTGTTTCCCAGCCCGGCGCGCAGCCGGATCGTGACCCGCCCGGCCTGGTCGGTGTCCAGGGGATAGATGGTGTTATTCATGATCGGACCCGTGATGACGGCGGGGCCGGTGATCGGGGGCGCGCCGTACTCGGCGGCGAGCCCGCTCGCGGCAGGATTGGGACGGCCAGCCCGGGGCCGGCCAGGGTTGTCTTCGGCGTGCCACAGGGTCAGGTCACCGCCGAGCCGTGTGGACCGGATGTTCTCCGAACCGAGCAGGCGGGCCACCTCCTGCACCAGATCCATCCCGAAGGAGTTGGTCGTCCGCTGCTGAGGGCCGTCAGCGGTCACGAGCACGAGCTGTGAAGCGCTGCCTTGAGCTGCCATCCACGAATGATATGGCGGACATCGAAAACCGCGATAGCCGGATCGATGGCCCGAGCCTCATTCTCGGGGCGGTGGGCGGTCGGAAGCGCCTGTCTGCAACAGAGAGTCACCGGCCTCCGACGCATCCTTCGGTACGCGGTACGTCAGGCTCGGTCGAGCCTGACGTACCGTGTCGTGGTCCTGTCAGGAGCGTCGTCCCGGCATCCACGCCACACGTTCCGGGCAGCTCGTCGGGTGGTCGCGAGTTGTGCCGGCCGGGTGCGGGAGCGAGAGCCGGTTCGTGGTCAGGTGTTCGGTGAACTCTGAAGGATCGGGCTCTGCCGGACGTCCTTGACGAAGAGGAGTCCGTCGATCTCGGCCAGGTGTGCGGGGTCCAGTGGCGCGTAGCCGTACCAGGGGGAGACGCGGTGAGCGGGCGTCGTGCCGGCAAGCGCGGCGGTCAGCCCATGGGTGTCGACCAGGCAACTCCGCTGCGGTAGCGCGTACAACCGGCCCTCGATGGTGTCCGGAGCTGGGGTGTCGACTCCCCGGTGGGGGATCGTGCCGAGGGCGGTGGCGAGGAAGGCGTATTCGTCGCCGAGGTGGGCGCTGACGATCGCGCCGGCGCTCCACCATCGCACCGGTAGATCACCCAGCCGCATGGTGCTCTCGTCCCGTTGCAGGTGGCTGTTGTGGGCGTTCACCAGTGTCGGGCCCCGTTCGGCGAGGCCGAGCAGGTTGGCGGCCATCATCGAGTCCCGCAGGCCGACCAGCCGCGGGATGCGGCCGGGTGACGTGTCGGCCATCCAGAAGTGGTAGCGCAGCAGCCCGACGGCGGTGCGACCGTACAGGCGTGCCCGGTCCCAGTCGTCCGGGGCGGACGTCGCGATCAGGTGTGGGGTCTGCGCATCGAGCAGGGCTACCAGGTCGTCGGCGAGCAGCCGCAGTTGGTCGGCCTCGGATGTCTGCCCCACGGACCGGGTCGGGTCCATCATCGCGACGCTGTCGGTCCATCGGTCGTCGGAGTCGAGCAGGCGGTCGAGCGTTTCCGCGGTGCAGGGAAGCAGGTTGGCGTCGACCCGGGCGGCGAGATAGGTGTGCAGCGCGGTGATCGCCTGCCGTGGGCTTGCCGCCGCGGTGATCTCCAGCGGGCCGTCGAAACCGGCGAAGCGCACCTGCTCCGACGTGGGCCGGCCGTCGTTGTACGCGCGCATCCAGCGGACCAGTTCGCGGTTGCCCGCGAAGGCGCCCCACTCGTGGCTGAAGCCGTGGCGCATGACGTGGTCGAGGATGCCGGTGCCCGAGGTGACGTAGTCGTCCACGAGTTGGCCCGTGATGCAGTCGCTCTCGATCGCGATCGTCCGGTAGCCCTCCTGCTCGACGAGTTGCCGAAAGAGATCGTTTCGCAGTTCGAGCAGGTCCTTCTCGCCGTGGGTGGGCTCGCCCAGGGCGAGCAGCCGCGGCTTGGCAGCGAGCAGTTTCACGACGGTCGCAGCGTCGACGGCATGGGTGGTTCCTGTGATGCCAGCAGTCATGACCTCGACGGTATCGTTGAACCAACGGTGGAAACTTCGCGTTGATTTCAGCGGGAAGATGCGGCGAAACCCTCAAAAGTGGGGTCAGCGCAGACTGGGGGTCCGGAGTCGAGCACACGGCGGAGATCCGGCACCGTTCGCGTTGACGGGTTCAACCTGGAGACGCTCACCGTGTCTCGCCTCGAACGTGTGCCACGATCCTGGCCATGCCGCACGCCCGACTCTTCTTCGACCCAGGATCCGGAGGCGTCCTGTGGCCGTCCGGTCCGCAGGACCAGCAGACCTTCGGCTATCCGGCGAGCCTGGCTGCGCTACCGATCAGCGCGGCCCTCCGGGATGAGCTGGCCCGGTTGGTCGAGTGGTACGACACCTCGTTGAACTGGGACTGTCCGCCTGACCCAGGACCTTGGCGCGAGCCGGAGTGCCGGGCGTTCAACGCGGCCGTTCGGCGTGCGTTCGACCAGCTGCACGTCGAACTCGGAGACCGATGGATCATCGCGAACGACTTCCAAGAGGTGTACGAGGATCCCGACCTCGATCGGTACCTCGCCGGCCCGGTCGACTTCCGGCGATGACCGGTCGGCCGTGAACGACGATGGCCGAGCTGGGCTCGGCCATCGTGATCCACGGGGTACCCGGGCCGGGACGGCTCAGGGTCGTCCGGGCTGGCCCGGCCCGACCACCGGCGACCATTCGCGTACCGAGGTCACTTCGACGCCGGGCGTGGTGTAGTAGGGATCCTCGGCGAGAATCTGCTCCACCCTCGCCCGGTCCGCGATGAAGACGAGCAGAGCGCCGGAGTCGTCCGCCCAGGGGCCCGAGGCGAGTACTTCGCCTGCCGCGTAGAGGGCGTGCAGCTGCTCCCGGTGGGCCGGTCGGGCATCGAGGCGCCGCGGATCGTCGGTGAAGCTGAGTTCGACACAGATCATGACCAGTACGGTAGGCAGCCGTTGACCGCGCCGCTGTATCGCGGGATACAGTCCGCGCAATGAGGGATCCGGGCCTGGCCAGGGTGCCGATGTTCCGGACGCTCGACGACACCCGGCTCGGCGAGATCGCGCGGCGGCACACGGCCCGGTCGGTTCCCGCCGGCGTCGTGCTGGCCCATGCCGGGGACCCGGCCGGACATCTTCTGGTCGTCGAGAGCGGCACCGTGTCCGCGGCCTGTCACGGTCGTGACGGGTCCCGGGTACGGTTCCCGACGGTCACCGGGCCTGCGGTGGTGGACAAGGCGGCGGTACTGGGCGGCGGCGGGCACACGGCGACCTGGACGACGACCTCCCCGTGCCGAGTTCGGCGGCTCCCGGCGACCCTGCTGCGCCAACTCATCGACACCGTGCCGTCGTTGCGTGATCACGTGCTGCGCCACCTGTCCGAGCAGGTCAACCAGGACCGGCGGGCCGTGGTCCGGCGTTCGTCCGGCCGTCCGGCGGTTCGGGTCGCTTCCTGGATCCTCGAGACCGGCCGGGAGAGGGCGGGCCGGGTCGGGCTACCCGGCTCGCAAGAGGGTCTCGGCGAGGAAATCGGTCTGTCTCGGGTGACCGTCAACCGGGCACTACACGACCTCGCCGCGTCCGGTCTGCTCCGGGTGGAACCAGGTGCCGTGGTGATTCTCGACCCTTCAGGGCTCGCCGCCGTCAGGGACGGCTAGCGCGCCTGGCCCCGTCCCAGCGCCCACCCACGTCGTGCCGCCGACCGTTACTGCGTCAAGCGCTGCCGCAGCTGGTCGAGCACCGCCGGTCAAGGACATCGACGTCCACGCCGCGGACCGCTTCGCACGTCAATCGGTCCGGGCGGGGAGGCCCCGCACCAGGGCGGGGATCATCACCGACGCGGCGACGAGGTGTAGCCCCAGAAGAGTGATGGTCGTGGTGGTGTCGGCCCCGGCGAGGACCGGTGGGACCATCGAGATCGCGGTCAGCGTCACCGCCGCCCAGAGGAACCGTCCGGCGGGGCGAGCGCTCCGCCGAAGCAGAGTGGCGGCGATGACGACGCCCACGACCGAGAAGACTCCGGTCACCACGGCGAAGCCGGGCAACGGGATCTTCTCACCACCGTCGGGGATCTCGAAATCGACACCGACGGCCTGGGCAAGCGCGGCAGCGAGGGTGGTGGCCGTCATCGCTGCGAGCGTGGCGAAAAGGCCGGTGACGGTGAGCCCGCGGAGTCGTCGGGTGTGGCTGACCCGGCCCGATGTCGGGCCTGCGATGACCGCGGTGTCATCCGCGCTGTTCATGTCGTCCTCCATCAACGGGCGTCGGGATGTGTCGACCGGCATGCGGGGCCATTGCGCCGCGACCACCGCGACACGCGCCCGCCGTGCAGCGTGAGCGTGCGCACCGGGACTACTCGGTGCCGTCCGCCGGCAGGTGCTCCGGCAACCCGAGCCGTGGGAACTGGTCGTCGTGGAAGATGGTGATCTCGGTGATCGCCTCGCCGGTGATGCGCAATACGTCGATGGTCAGCGGCAGGTACGCCCGCTCCTGCTCGCGCCAGAGGTAGAAGGCCATGGCGGGCTGCCGGTTGACGCAGGTGGGAACGGCGCGCATGCGCCCCAGGTCCGCGAAGCCGTCCGCGATCCAGTCGTTCACCACCGCGTCGCGGCCGACGTGCAGGCCCGGCGTGGGCGGCATCGAGTAGCGGACGTCGTCGCGCAGCATCACGGCGAGACCTTCGACGTCCTTGGCGATGCTGGCGTCGGCGAAGCGGCGTACCAGCTCGCGGGTCCGGGTGTCCATCTCGCGGCCGGTCCAGTCCTGCCGTTCGGCGGGCAGGTGCTCCCGCAGGCCGGCGCGGGCCCGCTGGAGTGCGCTGTTCACCGAGTTGACGGAGTCGCCGAGGAGTTCGGCCACGTCCTTCGCCGGCCAACCGAGCACGTCCCGCAGGATCAGCACGGCCCGCGGACGTGGTGCGAGGTGCTGGACCGCGACCAGGTACGCCAGCTCGATCGTCTCCCGCGCGACGGCGACGGTCTCCGGATCGTCCGCGTCGCCGGCGGGAAGCTCGTCGAGTAGCCGGTCGGGGTAGGGCTGCAGCCACCGCACCTCGCCGCCGGTCGCGGGCTGCGGGCGGCACTTCGCGAGCAGGTCCAGGCAGGCGTTGGTGGCGATCCGGTACAGCCAGGCCCCGAACGTCGACCGTCCCTCGAAGGTCTCCCGCCGCCGCCAGGCACGCAGGAACGTCTCCTGCACGGTGTCCTCGGCGTCTTCGAACGAACCGAGCATCCGGTAGCAGTGCACGTGCAGCTCCCGCCGGTGCCGCTCCGCCAGCCCCGAGAACGCCGGCTCGTCGACCTCGACCGAACCGCTCACGCCCAGCCCCTCCAGCCGCGTGTCCGCACTCATCAAGTCATCCTTCCGCCTCGTCGTCTTCCGTCGTAGGTATGACGGGTGCGGCTCATCACCCGGGCCGGCATGGCCGATCCGGTGACGGAGCGTTCCGAAGAAGTTGGGCCGTCACGGGTGCGGCCAGTGAGTACGTCGGCCGGTGTCCTCGCGGACGTGTCTACGTCGGTGCCGTCCGAGGCTGACGAGGTCCGGTGGTGGCCTGCCCTCACGCGCAGATCCGCCAGTCGTCGTCCTCCTTCACCAGGCTGAGCACCTGCGTCCCGCCGGAGCCGTCCGCCAGTACCCACCGCACGTGGACGTCGCCGCGAACTCGGCCGTTCATGTTGGTGACGTTCAGGCCGACGATCTCATAACTGGTGGCCGTGAACTGCCCGGACTGCTGGCGTACGAAATCGGCCTGGCTCTGCCCGCCTTGCAGCTGACCGCAGAGTTGCCCGTAGGCCGTCGGGAAGTCCCGCTCGACCATCGCCCCCGCGAAAGCGTCCACAGTCTCACGCGCCGGCCCATCGGCCTCCTGAGACAAGTTCCGCAGCATGATGCCGACGATCACGCCACCGACACAGCAGAGGGAGAGCACGACACCGACGACGACCAGCACCGTCCGCCTCGTACGCGGGTTCTTCGGTGGCACCATGATCGGTTCATATGCCATGTCAGCTCCGTAACCGGGCAACCAGAAGTGTCAGATGAAGGGGCCGACGCTGCCGGCGCCGAAACTGCTCGGCCAGGTGGTGGGATGCCAGGTCGACGACCGGTCACCCGGCGACGACGGCTCCTCGGGTGGCCAGGGATCCGGGCGGCCGGCCCTCGTCGCGACGACCCGGAAATGCTTGCGCCTGTACTCAGGACCTCGGTCCGTCAGGACGGCGCGTAGCTTCGTGCCGTCCGGGTCTTCCCGGTCGTACCGTTCGAACTGCTCGGTGAGGAAGAGCAGCGGGAGCAAATCCTGCTCGTCGTCTTCGGGCAGGTAGCCCGCGTCGACCACGGCGGCGACCGCCTCCCGCTTGAGCTTGAGGGCGCGATCGAGGATCGCCCTTCGCATCCATCGGCGTTCGAGATTGTCGACGGAGGGGTCGTCTGCGGGGCCGAGGTCGCGCAGCGACCGCCGCACGGCCGCGGCCACGTCGTCCGGCAGGTCCGTACTCAGGATCGCCAGGACCCGGCGGACGACCACGTCCACCTTGATTCTCGGCTCACGGGCGGAGCACGCCAGTTGCAGGACCCGCCGGTCCGGATCGGCTTCGCGATAGGCCGCGAACTGCCGGGTGAGCAGCAGGAAGACAGGCACCCAGGCGGGGTTGGCCGGCCTGTACCCGGCATCGCGAGCCGCGGCAATGGCTTCGGGGTCACCGTGCATCGCCCGGACACACACCACCGCGGCGCCCTCGCGGGACGACAGGTCATGCAGCGCGCGGCGGCACCGTTCGTGAACCTGCCCGGGCAGCCAGGTGCCGAGATACTCCAGCAGGCGCGGGGCCAAGGCACGCTCGTCGAATGCCGGCAGCAGGTCGAGCCGGTCCTTCAGCAGCGTGAGCAGAGCCAGGTCGATGTCGTCCGGTTCGGCGGGTCGCCGGGGCAGGTTCGGGTTGGCACTGATGAGCTCCAGGAAGGAGTTCGGTTCGCCTCCCAGCCACAGGCTGCATCGGGTCTCGTGGCCGGGCGGCGCCGCGCCGACGTAGGTCGGGCCTGGCCGCGCCCGCCACCGGAACTCGATTTCCAGGGCGTCCAGCAGGCCGGGCTGGTCGGTGACGGACAGCAGGTCGGCCAACCGTTGACGCAGTTCGGGGTCGGGGAACCCCAACGCGGCGTCGACCAGCTCCCGAACTTTCGGGTCGCCCGTGTATACGCCGTCCGGCGGGTCGACGGCGGTCTGCGGGAGGCACGCGGTCAGCCGGACCTGCGGCTGGTACGGGGACGTGGGGTCGGCCTCGAGCAGGAACTCCAGCACCGGGGCGACCCGCTTCGGTCGCTCGTGGGTGCCGAACCTGAAGCCCGCGTCGATCAGCAGGAACCATGCGCCGCGCCAGACCTCGTCGCGTTCGGCTCCACCGGCCGCCCACCACCGGTCGATCCGCTCGCGGGCCCGTCTGTCGCGCTCGTAGAGGGCGGCAGCCAGCACGTCCTGTACGCGCTTCTTTGCTCGCCATCGGCTGAACGGCATCTATCTATGATGCGTTGCTCGCGTATCGAAGGCCAGCGACTTGTTTGTCCCGGTGATCTTGACCAGGCCGCTGTTGCTCGGGAGAGTTCAGTCGACGTACGCGTGACGGTCTGTCGCCTCCCGCGTGCGCTGTCGTACCCGCTGGACCCGCCGTCCGAACCGGCACCGGTCGAGTTCATGGTCTTCCGAGCGGGTGATGGCAGACCGGTGTGAACCCTCCTGCTGGCCAACGGCCGCCGGCCGTACACCTGCCGTTGGCCGGCCTCGGCTAGCTTTCGCTAAACCAGGCCAAATCAACAGGAAAGTAGAGCAACATGAGCGCAATCCTCATCAAGATCGGTGTGGAGGTCCTTGCCAGCGTGCTGGTGGGCCTCGTCGTGACGCTCGCCAGGCGGGCGTTCCCCGCAGCCTGACCGCCCAACGCATCCGCGGAATCTGCGAGCCGTTGGCCGCAGACCTCCAGCGCGCCCGCTGCGACCAGCCCGTTCAGGTGCCACGCCGGTGGACACGCGATGGGTTGCGGGCCTCCGGGCTGAGCCACTCGTGTGCGACCAGGGCGAGCAGGAAGGCGGCCAGGAGGCCGAGCGCGGCGAGCGCGGGTAGCTTCCGGGCGGCAGGTATCAGGAGGATGGCCAAGCCGACCGCGATGATCTGTCGTTGGCTGGATTCGCCGGCGGTCATCCTGAGAAAGGCCAGCCGGGCACCGAGGTACAGAGCGGTCCCACCGAACATTGCCCCGGTGTCTATCCAGGCCAGCTCCATCTCGGCCCCGCGCTCGGCCGGCCCGTGCGTCAGTTGGTCGAGTACCTGCTCGATACCCAAGGCCATGTAGATGACCCCGATGACCAGCGGGAAGTGAACCAGGCTGTACGCGTTGACCGCCAAGCGATCACGAGGGGGCCCTCGCCAACGCCTCGGCGGCCGCGACCGCCGAATTCTCGTAATACAGTCGCCACAGGCAGATCGTGACGACCAAGCCCAGCAGCGCCGCGAGTACGACGGTGCCGCGAACCCTTTGCAATCCGACGCCAGCGTTCACCGAGATCAGAGACTCGCCCAGCGCGATGATCAGGACCAGGCTGTGCCGCTCCGTGAAGTGGCCGGGGCTGTGCAGTGTCCACCTGCCGAAAGTCGAGGACAGGAACGCGCCACCGTAATCGATCACGATCGCGACCGCCCAGAGCACCACCTGTGCGGTGCCGCCGAGTAGCGCGCCGACGATCAACGGTATCCAAGCGATCACCGATACAAGGAGGTAGATGCGCAGGGCGCGTCGGCGGCTCTCTTCAGCGACCGAAAAGTACACCACGAAGTGCACGACGCGCAGCACTATGTAGGCGCCGACCAGCGCCATGGGCCCGTTCGTGGATCCGCCCGGCGGCGGCCAGGCGTTCGGGATCACCAGCGCGGCGACGAACACTGCCCCCATCGCGATCGTCGTTCCGGTGCGGATCCGCCCGATGTCGGCACGGGCGCTGTTGCCCAACCAGGTGTAGTTGTTCCAGCACACCCACAGCAGAGCCAGGACGAGCAGACCCTGCCCCAGCCGGAGAGGCGTGAGCCGGTCACCCATGAACGCGATGACCCGGGTGAGCGCGAAGACGAACACGAGATCGAAGAAGATCTCAAAAAGCGTCGTCCGGTGGGTCTCTTCGGTCAGCACCAACGCACTCGATCGGAAGAATCCCGATCGAGTGCGTTGGGACCGATCGCCCTGCACGCTCCCATCGTCCGCGACGATTTGCCCGGCAACAGGGCGAATCGCGATTTGCCCGCCCTGCCCCCAACCGGCCATGGCCGGAAGGCAGGCGCGGCCGATGCGCGGTGGCATCGCCGCACCGACCGCTACGCGGTCGAACCCCAACACATCCACCGCCCGGTCGACGGCGCCACGAAGAGCCTCCCCGCCGCCGACCGGGTGTGCATCTACTGCCGTTCTTTCCCCGCCGGCTGTCAGGCGCAGATCAGGTCGTCCAGCAGTGCCATCTCCCGCTGCATGACCGCCGGCGCCCGGTCCGGGTCGGCCAGCACGGTGGCCCGGTAGAAGACCGCCGAGCGGTGCCCGTCCGGGGTGACCGCGTTGAGGGTGCTCACCCCGGGCATGTCGCCGAAGTGCGCCCAGTAGCCGCCGCAGCGGTTGGGTATCCACATGATGCCCAGCCCGTAGGCGATTCCGGGCCGGACCTCCTGGACCGCCTCGGCCAGCACGGTTCGGTGCAGCTCGGCCATCTGTCCCGGCCGCAACAGCTGGCCGCGCCCCAACGCCTGCCAGAAGCGGGCCAGGTCGTTGGTGGTGCTGACCAGGCCGCCGGCCGAGGCGGCCACGGTTGGATTGAAGACGGTCGTGTCGACCATCGGGCCGTCCGGCGTGAACTGCTGGTACGCCTCGGCGTGAGGCTGGGGCAGCGTCGGTCGGTCGCCGGGGTAGAACGTACGGGTCAGGCGCAGCGGCACCAGGATCCGGGAGCGAACCTCGGTGTACCACCGGTGTCCGGTGACCCGTTCGATGAGCATCCCGGCGACGAGATAGTTGGTGTTCGAATAGCTCCAGTGTGTGCCGGCGGCGAACAGTGGCGGGTGCTGCATCGCCATCGCCACCAGTTGCGCCTCGGTGTAGTGGTCGAACCGGTGCTCCAGGAACTCGCCGGCCGACTGCAACGCGGGGAGGTCACCGGTGGGGTCGTAGAGACCGCTGGTGTGCTGCAGGACCTGGCGTACGGTGACGTGCCCGCCGTCGTTGCCGTTGCCGTCGACGACACCTCGCAGCCACTGGTCGATCGGGTCGTCCAGCCTGATCCGGCCCTCGCCGACGAGCTGAAGCAGCACCACCGAGACGAAGGTCTTTGTTTCGCTGCCGATCCGGAAGTATCCGTCGATCGGCATCGGTGCGTCGGTGTCCAGGTCGGCGACACCGCTGCGGGCCACCGTCGTCCGGCCCCCGTCGCGGACCAGGCCCTGCGTCCCGGATACGCCGAGGCCGTGCAGATCGTCGAGGCCGTGCTGCAGCACGGTGACCGTGGATCGGTGATCCGGGGCCGGCGGCGCAGTCCACCCGGCCGCACCGCCGATCGCCGCGGCCAGCATCGCACCGGCGGTAGCGGCCGCCACGGCCCTGCGCCACCTCACCGTTCTTCGGACTGCGGAACGTGCGTTCACGTCGAGGCTCCTTTCGGGGGAAAAGCGTGCCTCGACCGTATGAAGGTCGCCGATGGCTGCACCAGCCGGAGAACCCGAAGCCCGACATGGGGCTAGCCCCCCTACCTGTACCTCTTCTCCACTCCTGGACAGGACCTGTTCTGGTTCGTCCGGGACGAGCTAGCGCTCGTCGCCCACGGCGCGGTGGTTCTCGCTGACACCCGCCCGTCTCGCCTACGAGTTGGGGCAGACGCTGGCAGGCGACGTCCTCTCGTCCAGCAGCCCTGACAACCTGGTGGCGAGCCCGCGTGCTGCCGGAATCGCCATGGTCGCTGACCTCGCCGAATTGTCAAGGCCGCTGGGGCAGGGCGATTGCGTCATGCCCCGGTACCTCCTGGTTGCCGTACGATCGGCGCCATGTCCGAGCCGCTTCCGCGCTGGTGTGAAGAGACCTGCGTCGTGTGTCCCGCCCAGCAGCTCGGGCCGGGCCAGTTCGACGTGGCCGACCGTCCCGGACCCGACTTCACGTACCGCCCAAACCTCGGGTGGCGCGCCACCACCGACGGCGTCGCCGTCTGCGTTCACCCTTACCGGGTGAGCCTTCCACCCGGCCGGTACGCCTCAGCCGCCGAACCGATCCCCGACCAGGCGCCCCGGCCGGCACCGACACCGGAGGCTCTGGAGCTGCCCGCCGACGTGATGGATCTGGAAGGCTGGATCGTCGCCGTGCTGCGGGCCGCACCCGTCGACCAGATCTTCAGCGCGTCCGCCCGTGCTGAACGGCTGGCCACAGAGCGGTTCGGGGCGAAGGCGACGGTGGAGGCCCTGCGACGGGTGCTGCCGACGGAGTTGGCTGCCCGCTTACCCCGGCCGTGACCGGCTCCGGCTGATCAAAGACGGCCGGTCCGGCGAGGTTCACAGCTCTTGCCGCAGACAACAGGGCCGCCCCAGGTAGCCGCCAGAGGACGTCACCGTAGGCGACCCGTACTCTCCCGCATGGAGTACGGCAGTAACCTGCCGCCGCGTCGGGCGCACCCGTCGACCGGCGCGAGCACCTGCCGCCCGCGTCAGCCTTTCGCGCACGCCCTGCACGCGGCCGCGCCGCGGCGTGCCGATCGTCCGACGTCCGTCCCCTGATCGGCGCGACCGATCCTCGTACGGGTGGCGCTGAGTCAGCCGTCCACCAGCTGCCGGGCGGCGGAGGCGATGTGATCGGCGTCGATCCCCGCCCAGGCGAGCTGCTCCTTGCTCGACCCGGAGCCCGGCATGCCGCGTACCGCGAGATGGACGAGGGCCGGCAGGGCGCTCCCGCCCGCGACGAGGCTGTCCTTGACCGCCGAGCCGAGGCCGCCCTCGGCGCGGTGGTCCTCCGCGACGACGATCCGTCCGGTGGTGGCCGCCGCGGCGGCGATGGCCTCGTTGTCGATCGGCTTGACCGAGTAGCAGTCGATGACTCGGGCCCGGATCCCCTCACCCGCCAGGGTCTCCGCGGCTGCGAGGCAGGCGTGCAGGGTGACGCCGGCGCCGACGAGCGTCACCTCGTCCTGGTCGGACGAGCGCAACATCTTGGACCCACCGACCGGGAAGCTCTCTCCGTCGGGGTAGAGCACCGGGTACTTGCCGCGGGTGGTGCGCAGGTAGCTGATCCCCGGGAGCACGGCCATCGCCTGGGTGAGGGCCACCGTGCTGGTCGCATCGCTGGGATAGAGGACCGTCGAACCGTCCAGCGCGCGCATCATCGCGAGGTCCTCGAGACCCATCTGGGACGGTCCGTCGGGGCCGATCTCGACGCCGGCGTGCGACCCGACCAGGCACAGGTCGACGCCGGAGACGGTGCCCATCCGGATGAAGTCGTACGCCCGGGTCAGGAACGCGGCGAAGGTGGATGCGAAGGGGCGGTAACCGCGGACCGCGAGCCCGGTCGCCGCGGCCACCAGCTGCTGTTCGGCGATGAACATCTCGAAGTACCGTTCGGGATGGGCATGCGCGAACTCGAAGGCGTACGTGGAGTTGCTGACCTCGCCGTCGAGGGCGACGATGCGCGGGTTCTTGGCGCCGAGAGCGACCAGGGCGTCGCCGTACGCCTTGCGGGTGGGCACCTTCTGGCCCAGGTCGTACCGGGCGGGCGTCGCCGGTTCGGTCGGTTGGGTGGTGACGGGGCGGGCCGCCGGGCCGCTGGTGGGGCTGGAACCGTCGACGGGTGCCGACTCGGGCCGTGGCCCCCGCACCGTCAGGTGGCGTTCGCCCCCGAGTTCGCGGATGGCCCGCTCCGCCATGTCCGGCGGGAACGGCTTGCCGTGCCAGTCGTTGCTGTCCTCGACCTCGGAGAACCCGCGACCCTTGATCGTGCGAGCCAGGATCACCGTGGGTCGGTCCCCGCTCGGGTCCGCGGCCGTGGCCATCGCGTTGTCGATGGCGGCAAGGTCGTGGCCGTCGACGACGAGCACCCGGGCGCCGAACGCCTCGGCGCGGCGTGCGTACGTGTCGAGGTCCCAGCCCAGTTCGGTGGCGCCGCGCTGGCCCAGCCGGTTGACGTCGACCATGGTCACGAGGTTGGCGAGCTGGTAGTAGGAGGCCTTGTCCAGCGCCTCCCAGATGGAGCCCTCCGCCATCTCGCTGTCGCCGCAGAGCACCCATACCCGGTAGGGCCGCTTGTCGAGGTACTTCCCGGCGAGGGCGATTCCGACGCCGTCGGGCAGCCCCTGGCCGAGCGAGCCCGTGGCGACGTCGACCCAGGGCAGGGCGGGTGTGGGGTGGCCCTGCAGGCGCTGCCCGAACCGGCGGTAACCCTGCATCAGCTCGTCGTCGGAGATGGCCCCGGCCGCCTTGAACAGCGAGTACAGCAACGGGGAGGCGTGTCCCTTGGACAGGATGAGGTGGTCGTTCTCCGGCGAGCGGGGGTCCTCCCAGTCGTACCGCAGGTGCCGGGTCAGCAGCACGGCGAACAGGTCGGCAGCGGACATGCCGGAGGTCGGGTGCCCGGACCCGGCGCTGGTGCTGGACCGGATCGAGTCGACCCTGAGCTGGGCGGCCACCTCGGCGGCAGTGTCGAGGCCGATGGTGGCGGTGGGCGCGGTGAGGGTCACGGTGCCTCCTGTTACTGCGCGAACCGATGCTGCCGCCGCGCTTACCCCCGACAGCCTGGATCAGACGTCGGTCGGCCTGCCGTGCCGGTGCTGGGAAACCCACCCTGAACGCCTTCGAGGACGTCCGGCACGGGCCAGTGATTCGCGGTATTCGGGAGCGTGGCAATGACACACCTGATCGGCGCGTCGGCTCGGGGGGGGCGGAGGCGTCGCAGCGACCTGCGTTGCGTCGCGGGGCGAAGTGCTGTGGCGGAGGCCGCGTACATGGATTTGGCGGCGCGCGCCGAATTCTGTGCTACGGTTACCGCGTTGCAGTCTTGATTTCCGTTGACGTTTCGGCGCCTGATGGGTCATCCAGAACCCGCAGGCGCTTTTTTCGTTCTCGTTTTCGTGTCGTTTCCGACGCGGGTGATCAACGCGGCGGCGTGCGAGTCCGCATAGTGCGTTCTCCGACAGCCTGCGAAGGAGCAGACATGGCTACAGGTACCGTGAAGTGGTTCAACGGCGACAAGGGCTTCGGCTTCATCAGCCAGGACGGCGGCGGCGACGACGTCTTCGCGCATTTCTCGGCGATCTCGGCGAGCGGCTTCCGCAGCCTTGAGGAGAACCAGCGGGTGGAGTTCGAAATCACCCAGGGCCCGAAGGGCCCGCAGGCGTCGGATATCCGTTCGCTCTGATTCACGCTTTGCCGCGGCGGCCTGACTGGTTCAGCAGGCCGCCGTTTGGCGTCTCATTGTGAACGGCTGTTCAGATAGGCGGCGTGGAAAGCGTCGGCATTCAGGTGGGCGCCGGCCCACCCCTGCTATCTGGACACCGTCGTCGACCTGCGCTCTGCCGCGCGTCGCAAGCTCGCCCGGCCGTGTCCCGTGCTCCCCGCAGGGTCAGGACGGTTACGAGTCGATCCTGGCCGCTTGAACGAGCTGTGCCATCGTCTCCCCGGCGCCAGCGCCGGGGAGACCAGGAGACTTCGCCGACCGTTGTTCGAACGTCGCACGCGGGGAGGGCGGCACGGCGTGCGGGTGCCACCGCGTCGTGCGGCCGGCGAGGGCTGGTGGCCCCGACCGTCCGACCCTCTCGGCAGCAGGGGGTGCCTTTCGGTGCGGTTCAGCCGGATCGGCGTGCGGCGTGTTCGGCGCGGGCTGGTGCGCCCACCTCGTGCAGGTACTGCAGGGCTTCGCGGTAAGAGGTGACCAGACTGGTTTGTTCGTAGGCGACACCGATCTCGGCGCAGTACGCCTGCACGATCGGCTGGGCCTTGCGCAGGTTGGGGGTCGGCATGCCGGGGAACAGGTGGTGCTCGATCTGGTAGTTCAAACCGCCCAGCGCGGCGTCGGTCAGCCAGCCACCGCGGACGTTGCGGGAAGTCAGCACCTGCTTGCGCAGGTAGTCCTCGTCGCCGGTCGGGTGCGGCATGCCCTTGTGGTTGGGTGCGAACGTCATGCCGAGGTAGACGCCGAACAGTGCCTGGTGGACGAGCAGGAAGGCGATGGCCTGCAACGGTGAGAGCACGATCAGCAGTGCCGAGAGGTAGCCGATGGCGTGCAGGATCAGCAGCGCGCTTTCCAGGCGCCGGCGCTTCACCGTGCCGTTGCGCAGCGACTTGATGCTGGAGACCTTCAGGTCGATGGCGAGCAGGGTCAGCAGCGGGAAGAACAGCGCGGCCTGATGCCGGGTGATGAAACCCTTCAGCCCGCGTCGACCCAGGGCCGACTCGGTGGCCCAGATGAGTACCTCAGGGGCGACGTCAGGGTCGAGGTCGTCGTGATTGGGGTTGTTGTGGTGACGGGTGTGCTTGTCCATCCACCACCCGTAGCTCATCCCGACGCCGAGGTTCCCGGCGATCCGCCCGGCGACTTCGCTGGGCCGTTTGGTGCGGAACACCTGGCGGTGCGCCAGGTCGTGCGCCACGAGGGCGACCTGGGTGAAGGTGACTGCGAGGAACGCGGCCGTCACCAGCTGCCACCAGGACGAGCCGATTACGACGAACGCCGTCCAGCCGCCGAGCAACATGAGTGTGACGACGGTCAGCCGGGCGACGTAGTACGCGGGTCGCCGCTGCATCAGCCCCTCGCCGGTGATCCGGCGGGACAGGACGGCGAAATCACTGCCGGTCGCAGTCCGCGGCGGCTCCATGGTGATCGTCATGTTTCTATCAAAGCGCCTGATGTCCGGTGCGTCAGGAGCGCTACGCCCTCCGGCATGGGGGTGCTGGCACCACCATTCGAGCCACGCACCGGCGGGCACAATATGATCTGTGGAGATGGTTGTGGCGGGCGGACGGACGGGCCGATGGGTTCGGCGCGGTGCGCGCTCAGGGTTGGGCGGCCTGGCCGCGATCGGCCTGGCGCTCACCAACATCCCGCTGCTCGTCATGTCGCTCGTCGCGCTGGCCCTGGCACCGGTGCCGTTCCTCGGGTTGGCGTTGGTGCCCTGGACGATGACACTGATCCGGATGCGCGCCGATCTCGAGCGCAGACGTGCCTCGCGTGCCGGTGTACTGGTGACCCGCCCCTACCATCCGCCCCCGGAACGGGCGGTGGCCGGTGGCTGGCGGCGCTTCCGGTGGACGGTGACGGACCCGGCCACCTGGCGCGACCTCGCCTGGCTTGCGCCGGGCGCGATCGTCGGGTTCACGCTCGGGACGATCGGTGTGGTCGTGCCGTTGTACGGGCTCGCGGGTCTGACTCTGACGCCGTTGTGGATCTGGCTCGGCACCGGCTGGTACGGCTACGGCGGCATCTGGTCCATCGACACGTTCGGCGCCGGTTTGCTCTGCGTACCGCAGGGCGCCGTCATCCTCGCCGCCGGCCTGTGGGCGGCGCCGTGGCTGCGTCGCGTCGATGCCCACTTCGCCCGGCTCTTCCTCGCGCCCACCAGGGCCGTCGAACTCCGGCTGCGCGTCATGCAGCTGACCGTGACGCGTGCCGGCACCGTGGATGCTCAAGCGGCCGAATTGCGCCGCATCGAACGCGACCTGCACGACGGTGTGCAGGCCCGGCTGGTCGCGCTGAGCATGGTGATCGGCCTGGCCGACACACTCATCGACCGGAACCCGGCCGAGGCACACAAGCTGCTCGCCGAGGCGCGCGAGTCCGGGGTCGCGGCGCTGGACGAGCTGAGGCACCTCGTCCGTGGCCTTCACCCGCCGGTGCTCGCCGAACGTGGACTCGGCGGCGCCGTCCGTGCGCTTGCGCTCAGCCTGCCGGTGCCGATCACGGTCGACATCGAGTTGCCCGGACGGCCTGACACACCCGTCGAGTCGGCCGCGTACTTCGCGGTCGCCGAGGCGCTGGCCAACATGATTCGGCACAGCCGCGCCCAAACCGCATCGGTGTCGATGCGTCACGCGAACGGTGCGTTGACGATGGTGGTCACCGACGACGGTGAAGGAGGCGCCGACCCCGAGGCCGGCACCGGTCTGCGCGGTATCGAACGTCGGCTCGCCGCGTTCGATGGCACGATCGCCCTGTCCAGCCCACCCGGTGGACCCACCGTCGTCACCATGGAGTTGCCGTGCGCGTTGTCATCGCCGAGGACCATGCCCTCCTCCGTGACGGGCTGACCCGGCTCCTGCAGGCCTTCGACTTCGACGTCGTCGCGGCCGTCGACAACGGCCCGGCCCTGCTGCCCGCCCTGATCACACACAAGCCCCAGGTGGCGGTCATCGACGTCCGCCTTCCCCCGACGTTCACCGACGAGGGCCTGCAATGCGCGATCGCGGCGCGCACCCAGATGCCCGGCCTGCCGATCCTCATGCTCTCCCAGCACGTCGAGCCCCTGTACGCCCGCGAACTGCTCAGCACCCCGGACGGCGGTTTGGGCTACCTCCTCAAGGACCGTGTGTCCAACGTCGGTGAGTTCGTCGACGCCGTCCGCCGGGTCGCCGGCGGCGGCACCGCGATGGACCCCGAGGTGATCTCGCAACTGCTCGCCCGCCGGGAGCCGCTGGCGGTGCTCACCACCCGTGAGCGCGAAGTGCTCGGCAAAATGGCTGAAGGGCGCTCCAACGCCGCGATCGCGGTTCAGCTCCGCATCACCGAGAAGGCAGTGAGCAAACACATCAACAACATTCTCGCCAAGCTGGACATGCCGCCGTCCGACGACGACAACCGTCGAGTCCTCGCCGTTCTGGCATACCTCGACGCCTGACGCCTGACGACGGGCGACAGGCGACAGGCGCCGGGCGACAGGCGCCGGGCGACGCGCGCCTGGCGACGGGCGACGGGCGACGGGCGACGGGCGACGGTAAGAGCGTCCCCTAGCCCGTCGGCGGCAGGGGAGCGTCGCCCCGGACGGCGCCCGCTGACGGCCGTCCGGGTCGCTCCAGCCGCGTCCCCCGGACAGGTCGCGGGTCAGCTGCGCAGGAAGGCGAGCAGATCCTTGTTGATCTGGTCCTGAAGCGTGGCGGTCATCCCGTGCGGCGCGCCGGGGTAGTAGATCTCCTGGACGTTCGCGACGAGTTTGGCGGTCTTGTGTGCCGAGTCCTTCACCGGGACGATCTGGTCGTCCTCGCCGTGCATCACCAGGGTCGGGATGTCGAACTTGGCAAGGTCGTCGCGGAAGTCCGTCTCCGAGAACGCCTTGATGCTCTCGTACGCGTTCTTCATCCCGGCCTGCATGCTCCAGAGCCAGAACTGGTCGAGGATGCCCTTTGACACGGTGGCGCCGGAACGGTTGGCGCCGTAGAACATCTGCGCCAGGTCCTGATAGAACTGCGACCGATCCTGGAACAGTTGCGCGCGCAGATCGTCGAAGGCGCTGATCGGCAGGCCCTCGGGATTGTCCGGGCCCTGCACCATGATCGGTGGCACCGCGGAGATGAGCACCGCCTTCGCGACTCGGCCGGTCCCGTGTCTCCCGATGTAGCGGGCCACCTCGCCGCCACCGGTCGAATGCCCGACGAGCGTCGCATCGGTCAGGTCGAGGGCTTCGATCACCGCGGCGAGGTCGTCGGCGTACCCGTCCATGTCGTTGCCGGCAGAGGCCTGGCCGGAGCGGCCGTGCCCCCGGCGGTCGTGGGCCACGACCCGGAACCCGTTCTGGGCCAGGAACAGCATCTGGCCGTCCCACGCGTCCGCGCTCAACGGCCATCCGTGCGAGAACGTGACGACCGGCCCACTGCCCCAGTCCTTGTAGTAGATCTCCGTGCCGTCCTTCGCAGTGACGAAACCCATGCCTTCCCCCCACCTGGTGGACCGGCGACCGACGGTCCGACGACCCCCGCCATCGGTCCACGCCGTGCCGGGCGTGCTCATCCCGTCCACGCGGTGGTTCCCCATCCGCCCGCCTTTTCACGAGCGGGAGTACGACGGAAGTTTCGCCATGTCCTTGATGCGCGGATTTGCCGGTTGCTGGGACACGCTCAGCGGATTGTCACCGACTCCCCGACCGGGATGCGCGCGTACTCGGTGCCGCCCTTGAAGTCCAGCCAGCCGTCGAAGTATTCCTGGCCGAGGTCGTTGAGGGTGGCGTCGTGGATCGGGAACGCGCGCTTCGGCCGTACCGCCCGCACGAAGTCCAACGCCTCGGAGAGCTTGAGCCAGGGTGCGGCAGCCGGCACGAGCAGCGTCGCCAC
>NZ_JBEXFP010000037.1:0-68513 GCF_040606825.1 Micromonospora sp. NPDC005367
GTCGTCGGCGAGGGCGATCTCCTCCAGCTGCATCGCGATGTCCAGCAGCGGGTCCGGCTTGGCCATCCGGCCGAGCACGTCCTGGGCGGCCTTCTATGCAGGGGCGGGCCGTAGCCGGGTTTGCTGCGCGTCGGGTAGACGGGCGAGATGGTCACGTAGTCCTCGGTGGTGAGCCGGAGCAGCTCCGCCTCGTCGTGACAGGAGCGGCCGGCCAGCCCGACGCGCGGCGGTGGGTACGGGCCTGCGGCGGGCAGATGCACGGCGTCCCCGTCGAGCGGGTCGGGGCCGGCCACGACGAGCCTGCCGTGGACGTCGGCCAGGATGGCCCGCAGCTCGCAGGCGAGGGCGGCGCGTTCGACGCGGGGCAGGTCCTTCTCCCGCAGCACCACCCAGCGCACTCCCCCGGCGACCGCCGCCGCGACCACCTCGGCGAGCGGTCGGCGCGCCACCATCCGATCGGTGAGCACCACGACTCCGGAGGGCAGGCCCGACCCACCGTCGGCCGGGACGCCCGGCGACGAGCCGGTCACAGGTCCGGCCGTCCCTCGTCCGGGGTGGAGGCGAGGGCGTGGTGGCGGCGCGGGATCCGGCCGGCACCGGCGGCGAGCCGGCCGGCCTGCACCGCGTACCGCATCGCGGTGGCCATCGCCACCGGGTCGGCGGCCCGGGTCACCGCGCTGGCCAGCAACACGGCATCGCAGCCGAGCTCCATCGCCAGCGCCGCCTCGGAGGCGGTGCCGATGCCGGCGTCCAGGATCACCGGCACGTCCACGGCCTGCCGGATCAGCCGGATGTGGTGCGGGTTGCTGATGCCCAGCCCGGACCCGATCGGCGCGCCCGCCGGCATCACCGCGGCGCAGCCCACGTCCGCGAGCCGCCGGGCGAGCACCGGGTCGTCACTCGTGTAGGGCAGCACGGTGAACCCGTCGGCGACCAGTTCCTCGGCGGCGCGCAGCAGCTCCACCCCGTCCGGGAGCAGCGTGCGCTCGTCGCCGATCACCTCCAGCTTGATCCAGTCGGTGTCGAACGCGTCCCGGGCCAGCCGGGCCACCTTCACCGCCTCAACCGCCGTGTAGCAGCCCGCGGTGTTCGGCAGCAGCCGCACGCCGCACCGGTCCAGCAGCTCCAGCAGCCCCCCACCCATGCCGGGGGCGGTGTCCACCCGACGCAGGGCGAGCGTGACCAGCTCGGTCCCGGACGCGCGGATGGCCTCCTCCAGCACGTGCAGGTTCGCCGCGCCGCCGGTGCCGAGGATGAGCCGCGAGGTGAACTCCACCCCGTCGAGTCGGAACGTCACCGCACTCACCCGCCCTGGGCGGCGCTGAGCACCTCGACCCGGTCACCGTCGCGCAGCGGGGTCTCCGGCCAGCCCGTCCGGGGCACCACCTCGCCGTTGACCGCGACCGCCACTCCGCGCTGTTGCGGTGCGACCTCGCGTACCAGGTCTGCCACCGTCACACCGCGGGGCACCGTCCGCCCGGCGCCGTTCACCGTCAGTTCCACGGGTCCTCCTCACTCGTCCGGGCAGGTTCGCCCCGGTCTGCGGCCACCGAGCCGGACGGGCCGGTGAACCGGTCCGGCCGGAAGGGGGCGAGCAACGGATCGGGCACCCCGGTGGTCACGAGGTCGGCGATCAGGTCGGCGGTCACCGGGGTGAGCACGATGCCGTGCCGGTGGTGCCCGGTGGCCGCCAGCACGTCCGGTCGACCCGGCAACGGGCCGAGGATCGGCGCGTTGTCCGGGGTGCCGGGGCGCAGTCCGGCAGCCGTCTCGATCAGGTCGTACTCGGCCAGCTCCGGCACCAGGTCCACGGCGGCGCGGAGCAGGCGGAGCACCGCTCCGGCGGACACGTCGGTGTCGCGGCGCTCCTCGACGGTGGCGCCCACCACCACCTCGCCGCCGGTCCGCGGCACCAGGTAGACGTGCTCACCGTCGGCGTACCCGCGGATGACGTGCCGGAAGCCCGGCGGGGCGCCACCGGGCGCGCGGAGCCGGAGCACCTGCCCCTTGACCGGGCGGACCGGCAGCCCGGTGAGCGCGGCGGCACCGCAACCGGCCGCCACCACGGTGACGGCGGCGTCCAGCTCGGACAGCGCACGCACCGGTCCGGGCACGAGCACGGCTCCGGCCCGCTCGGCGGCGGTGCGCAGCGCGGGCACCAGCAGCCGTGGGTCCACCTGGTGGTCGGTCGCCGCGAGCGCGCCGCCGCGCACCCGGGGGGCGAGCGCCGGCTCGCGGTCGCGCAGTTCCGAGGGGCGCAGCGGGGTCACCGGCAGGTCGAGTTCCCGCTGGTACGCCCAGAGCCGCCGCGCCTCGGCCAGGTCGTCGGCGGTCAACCCGACCAGCAGGGTGCCGTCGGTGCGGTAGCCGAGGTCGACACCGGTCGCCTCGGTCAGCTCGGCCGCGAACGCCGGCCAGCGGGCGGCCGACTCCACCAGCAGCCCGGTGAGGTCCCGTTCGCCGAAGTACGCCTCGGCGATCGGGGCGAGCATGCCGGCGGCGACCGCCGAGGCCCCCGAGCCGGGGGCGGGATCGTGCACGGTCACGCGTAGCCCACGTGCGGCGCAGCGCCAGGCGACGGCGAGACCGATCGGTCCCGCACCCACCACCGCCACGTCCGCCCGGGCCACGTCGCCGGCAGGGGTCGACGTGGACCGGGCGCTCAGCATGTCAGCGCCTCGATCAGCTCGGTCGTGGCGCGGGCCGGGTCGGCCGCCCCGGAGAGCGCGCCGACGACCGCCACTCCGTACGCCCCGACTGCCCGTAGTGCCGGCACGGCGGACGCGGTCACACCGCCGATCGCGATCACTGGGACGTCGACCGCCCCGGCCACCGCCCGTACGCCTGCCACGCCGATCGGTGGAGGCAGCCCCTCCTTGGTGCGGGTGGGCCGGCAGGGGCCGACCCCGAGGTAGCCGGCGCCGGCGGTGACCGCCTCGGCGGCGGTGCCCGGTTCCCGCGCGGTGGCGCCGAGCACGGCGGCCGGGCCGAGCACGTGTCGGGCCGCCGCGACGGGCAGGTCGTCCGCGCCGACGTGCCCGCCGGCCGCGCCGACCGCCAGCGCCACGTGGAGCCGGTCGTTGACCAGGCAGGTCGCCCCGTACGGCGCGCAGAGCGCGACGACCCGGCGGGCCAGGTCGTACGTCTCGCGGTCGGTTGCAGAGTCCTCGACCCGGACCTGCACCACCAGGTCGGCGCGGGCCACGGTCAGGGCGGCCCGGACCACGGTGAGCGGATCACGCCCGGGTCGGGTGTCGGTGATGAGATGCAGTCGTCCCAGGGACGGCACGGCAACACTCCTCCCTGCGCCGGCATTACCCGGATCAGGTTCGACGGTCGGGGGCTGACAGCCCCCCTCTCAGCCCGGTCCACCGGGCTCCCGTGGGTCACTTGCTCCGCCACCGTACGACAGACCCGGCGGCGCTGCCAAGGGTGAGGCCGGCTACAGCGGTGGCGGGTCTTCCCAGGGGTGCTTCATGCGGTCCTGTTCGGAATGTCGCCTGCTGTTGCAAAACCGTTACCGTCCGGCATCTTGCCCGACACGCATCAACGGGAATTAATTTGTTCAGCGATTCGACAAAATGTGGTGCGGACGCCATGGCCCGGTGCCCGCACCACCCCACCCCCCGGGACGGTCTTCGGCGAGCCGGCCCCCGCGATCCCCTGTCCACCGCGACATAGGAGGCGGCGTGTCCCGCACTCGTCGTGCCCGCTCACCCATCACAGCCATCCTGCTCTCCCTCGCTCTCACCTCGACAGCCCTGTTCGGCACGTCGGCCGCGCAGGCCGCACCGACCGCCGGCGCGACCACCACACGAGCCGCTCAGACCGCCACGGCCGCGCCGGTGACCCAGGCGCTGCCCAAGGCCGCCGCCGACGAGCCCTTCTCCGTGCTGGTCTTCTCGAAGACGGCCGCGTTCCGGCACGATTCGATCCCCACCGGGATCGCCGCCATCCAGCAGCTCGGCGCGGAGCACGGCTTCGCCGTCGACACCACAGAGGACGGCGGCGCGTTCACCGACGCGAACCTCGCGAAGTACCAGGCCGTCATCTGGCTCTCCACGACCGGCGACGTCCTCAACGCCGACCAGCAGGCGGCCTTCGAGCGCTACATCCAGGCCGGCGGCGGATACGTCGGCATCCACGCCGCATCGGACACCGAGTACAGCTGGGGCTGGTACGGCGACCTGGTCGGCGCGTACTTCGCCAACCACCCGTCGAACCAGCAGGCCACGGTCAAGGTGGAGGATCCCGCCCACCCGTCCACCAGTGAACTGCCGGATCGCTGGTCCCGGTTCGACGAGTGGTACAACTTCCAGACCAACCCCCGGCCGGACGTGCACGTGCTGGCCAGCCTGGACGAGAAGAGCTACACCCCGGGCGCCGGCGCGATGGGTGCCGACCACCCGACGGCATGGTGCCAGGACTTCGACGGTGGCCGCTCCTGGTACACCGGCGGCGGGCACACCCGTGAGTCGTACGCCGAGCCCGAGTTCCTCAAGCACCTGCTCGGCGGTATCCAGACGGCGGCCGGCGTGGTCGACGCCGACTGCGGCGCCTCGAAGACCGCCAGCTTCGAGAAGGTCACGCTGGACAGCAACACCAGCAACCCGATGGAGCTGGACGTCGCCCCCGACGGGCGGGTCTTCTACGTCGAGCGCGACGGCCGGGTGCAGATCGTCAAGCCGGACACCGGCAACACGGTCACCGCCGTCGAGCTGGACGTCTTCACCGGCAACGAGGACGGCTTGATCGGCATCCGCCTCGACCCGGACTTCGCCACCAACAACTGGGTCTACCTCTACTACGCGCCGAACGACGGGATCACGCGCAACCTGCTGTCCCGGTTCACGGTCACCGGCGACACCATCGACCCGGCGAGTGAGAAGCAGGTGCTGCGGGTCGACACCCAGCGCAACACCTGCTGCCACGCCGGCGGGAGCATGACCTTCGACAGTGCCGGCAACCTCTACCTGGCCACCGGCGACAACACGAACCCGTTCGAGTCGAGCGCGTACACGCCCATCGACGAGCGGCCGGGCCGCCAGGACTACGACGCGCAGCGCACCGCGGGCAACACCAACGACCTGCGCGGCAAGGTGATCCGCATCCACCCGGAGGACGACGGGACGTACACCATCCCGGACGGCAACCTCTTCGCTCCGGGCACCGAGAAGACCCGTCCCGAGATCTACGCGATGGGCTTCCGCAACCCGTTCCGGATCGGCACAGACCCGAAGACCGGCACGCTGTACGTCGCCGACTACGGGCCGGACGCCAACGCCGACAACCCGAACCGGGGCCCCCGGGGCCTGGTCGAGTGGAACATCGTCACCCCCGGCAACTACGGCTGGCCGTACTGCACGGGCACGAACGAGGCGTACAACGACTACACCTTCCCGTCCGGCCCGAGCGGGGCGAAGTTCGACTGCTCCGCGCCGGTGAACGACTCGCCGAACAACACCGGCCTGACCAACCTTCCGCCGGTCGTGCCGGCCACCGTCGACTACGGGTACGCCGGTGACGCGCGCTACCCGGAGATCGGCGGCGGTGGCGCCCCGATGGGTGGCCCGGTCTACCGGTACGACGCGGACCTCGACTCGGACCGCAAGTGGCCGGCCTACTACGACGGCAAGGCGCTGCTCGGCGAGTGGAACCAGTCGAAGATGTACACGATGCAGCTGACCGCCGACGGCAAGTCGCTGGTGGACATCAACCAGCTGCTCACCGGCATGAGCCTGATCCGGCCGATGGACTTCGAGTTCGGCCCCGACGGCGCGCTCTACCTGATCGAGTGGGGCAGCGGCTTCGGCGGCAACAACGACAACTCCGGCGTCTACCGGATCGACTACATCGCCGGTGACCGCGCACCGATCGCGGTGGCGAACGCCACCCCGACCTCCGGTGCGGCGCCGCTGACGGTGAACTTCTCCAGCGAGGGCTCGCGGGACCCGGACGGCGGCGCGCTCACCTACGCCTGGACGTTCGGCGACGGGCAGACCTCCACCGAGGCCAACCCGACGCACACCTACGCCACGGCCGGCAACTTCACCGCCCAGCTCACCGTCACCAACCCGAAGGGCCGTACGGCGGTGGCGAACGTCCCGGTCACCGTGGGCAACACCGCCCCGACGGTGACCATCGAGTTCCCGCCGGACGGCGGCTTCTTCGACTGGGGTGACCAGGTCCGCTACACGATCAAGGTGACCGACCCGGAGGACGGGGAGATCGACTGCGACCGGGTCCAGCTCCAGGTACTGCTCGGCCACGACGAACACGCCCACCCGCTGGAGCAGCACACCGGCTGCACCGGGATGGTTCAGACGCAGCTGGCCTCCGGGCACGGCGCCGAGGCGAACGTCTTCAGCGTCTTCGAGGCGACGTACACCGACCTCGGTGGCGCCGAGGGCGCCGGACCGCTCACCGGCCGGGCCATAGAGCAGCTGCAGCCGAAGCGGAAGCAGGCCGAGTACTTCACCGCCACCGGCCGTGCGCCGGGCAGCACCGGCGGCGGAGACCCGGGTGTGCAGCTCGAGACCACCGGCGACACCGCCGGCGGCGGCCAGAACATCGGGTTCATCGAGGACGGCGACTGGTGGTCGGTCTCCCCGGCGGACCTGACGAACATCACCGACATCCGGTTCCGGGCGGCCTCCGCCACCACCGGCGGCCGGATCGAGGTCCGGGCCGGAGCGGTCGACGGGCCACTGGTCGCCACGGCGACCGTGCCGGGCACGGGCGACTGGCAGACGTACGCGGACGTGACGGCACCGGTCACCGGCGCCGCCAGCGGCTCGCTCTACTTCGTCGCCAAGGACCCGAACGGCGGCGCCGGCTCGCTGCTCAACGTCAACTGGATGGACTTCCTCGGCCGGGGCGTCACCGAGAACGCGCCGCCCGTGGTCACCGCCACCGCGACCCCGACCACCGGCACCGCGCCGCTCGCCGTCGCCTTCGACGGCACGGCCACCGACGCCGAGGGGGACACCCCGCTGACGTACGCCTGGGACTTCGGTGACGGGGGCACGGCGGACACGTTGGATGCCACCCACACGTACACCAGCCCGGGCACCTTCACCGCCACCCTGACGGTGACGGACAGCAAGGGCGCCAAGTCGTACGCCGCGGTTCCGGTGCGGGTGGACGCGCCGAACACGTCCTGCTTCGGGACGCGCTCGGACGACTTCACCGGCACCAGCCTCGACAAGGCACGCTGGAACGTGGTCCGGGAGAACCAGCTCTACTCGGTCTCCGACGGGGCCCTGCGGCTGCCGACCTCGGTGGGTGACCTCTACGGTGCCCGCAACGACGCCACCAACCTGGTGCTCCAGCCGGCGCCGGCCGGGGCCTGGCAGGCGACCACCCGGGTCACCCTGCCGGTGACGGCCAACTACCAGCAGGCCGGTCTGCTGATCTACGGCGACGACGAGAACTACGCCAAGCTGGACCTGCTGTACAACGGCAGCCGCCGGGTGGAGTTCATCCGGGAGACGGCCGGCACGCCACGCAACGAGGGTGCCGACAGCGCCGCCGCACCGGCGGGTGACACCGTGCACCTGCGGCTGATCAGTGACGGGACGAACCTGACCGCGGCCGTGTCGGCCGACGGGCAGACCTTCACCCCGGTCGGCCGGTCGGCCGCGCTCGCCGGCATCACCAACCCGCGGATCGGGGTCTTCGCCCTCAACGGCGGCACGGACGCGCCGGTCGTCGACGCGACCTTCGACTGGTTCCAGGTCTCCCCGGACGAGCCGGCGGGCCCGGTCGACCCGTCGGACGAGTTCACCGGCGACACGCTGGACAAGTGCCGGTGGGACGCGATCCTGCGGGAGAACGCGGCCGGTTACCGGGTCAGCGACGGCGCGTTGCGGATCGACGTGCCGAACGGTGACATCTATGGCACCGACAACACCGGGCCGGCGAACTTCATCCTCCAATCCGCGCCGTCGGGCGACTGGACCCTGGAGACGAAGGTCGACGGCAGCCTGCTGAACGAGCAGTACCAGCAGGCCGGTCTGATCGTGCACGCTGACGACGACAACTACCTGAAGTTCGACTACATCGTGGACAACCAGCCCGGCCAGGCGGTGACGCGGCGGATCGAGTTCCGCAGCGAGATCGGCGGGACGGTGCAGGACCCGCAGCCGGAGGCGGCGAACCTGACCGGTTCGGTGTGGTACCTGCGGCTGGCCCGCAGCGGTGACACCTTCACCGCGTCGTACTCGGCGGACGGGACGACCTGGACGGCGCTCACAGCGCTGACCAGCAGCGCGGTCGGCGCCACCCCGAAGGTGGGTCTGTTCACCCTCGGGGCCAACCAGACCGCGTCGAAGACCGCCGTGTTCGACTACTTCCGCCTCACCCCCGGGGTCGCCGACGAGACGGCTCCGGTGACCGAGGCCACCGTCACGGGTACCCCCGTCGAGGGTTGGCACACCGGGCCGGTGACGGTCACCCTGGCCGCCACCGACGAGGACGGCGGCAGCGGCCTGGCCGGCACCGAGTACCAGCTGGACGGGGCGCAGACCTGGACGGCGTACACCGGGCCGGTCCCGGTGAGCGGCGACGGCGAGCACGAACTGCGATTCCGCTCGACCGACCAGGCGGGCAACGCGGAGTCGACGAAGACCGTCACCGTGAAGATCGACGCCACGGCGCCGGTGACCTCGGCGACGTTCGCCCCGGCCAACGACGAGGGTTGGCACGACGGGACCGTCCCGGTCGTGCTGACCTCGACCGACGCCGGATCCGGTGTGAAGACTGTCGAGTGGTCGCTCGACGGTGGCGCGTGGACGCCGTACTCGGAGCCGGTCCAGGTGACCGGTGACGGCCAGCACGAGCTGCTGTTCCGGTCGACCGACCAGGCGGGCAACGCCGAGACGCTCAAGTCGGCGGTGCTGCGCATCGACGGCACCAAGCCGACGCTGCTGGTCTCCGGGCTCGCCGACGGCCAGCTCTACGGCGACAGCCAGGACGTCCGGGTGTCCTGGCAGGCGGTCGACCCGACCTCGGGCGTCGCGAGCCTGACCGGCGAGCTGGACGGCCGGCCGTACGCGAGCGGCACGCTGCAGGCGATGTACGAGCTGCCGCTCGGCCTGCACGAGCTGACCGTCACCGCGACCGACAAGGCGGGGAACGAGACCACCTCCGCGGTCCGGTTCTTCGTCACCACCTCGTTCCGGGACATGCAGAACCTGCTGGACCGGTTCAAGGCGACCGGTCGGCTCTCGGCCAAGGCGCACAAGCAGCTGACGGCGAAGCTCGACGCCGCCCGCAAGGCCGAGGCGGCCGGCAACGACAACAAGGCGATCAAGCAGCTGACCGCCTTCCGCGAGCTCGCCGCCGACGCCACGCTGGTGGCCGAGGCCGAGATCCGGGACGTGCTGGTCCGGGACGCCGACGCCATGGTCGTCCGGCTCGGTGGTACGGCCAGCAAGGCCGGGGTGAAGGCCAACGACGGTGAATCCGTCGCCGGCGCCGGCCGGTTGGGCGGCGACGTCACCCGGCTCGCTCCGGGCCGCCGGCTCTGATCCGATGGCGGCCCCTCTCCGGCGCACCCGCGTCGGGGAGGGGTCGCCCCCGTATCCGCAGTGAGGAGACGTCCGTGACGCGTACCTGGAAGGCGTTCGCCGCCCTGTTCGCCGGACTGGCCCTGATCCTCCTGACCGCGGCACCGGCCGCGGCCCACACCGGGAAGCTCAAACTGACCGTGGCCGGCGACGGGGCCGACGGGGTCACCGTGCAGGCCCTGTACGCCGACGGCCACCGGCTGGACCAGTTGGTGCGACTGACGCTGACCGCCGTCGGGCCGGACGGGCAGCGCGTCGGGCCGCTGCAACTGGAACCGGAGCCCGAGGGCCAGGGTTTCTACGCCAGCGGCCCGCTGCTCTCCCCCGGCCGCTGGCGGGTGACGGTCGCCGCCCCGGCTCCGAACGGGAGCGAGGCCAGCGCCCAGGTGCAGGCCCGCCCCGCCCAGTCGCCGGCGCCGGCGGCGCCGGTTGCGGCCACCGCACCGGCGGCCGGCGCCCGGACCGACCCGGGTGCGGCGAGTGCCTGGTGGTGGCCGATCGGGCTGGCCGTCGTGGTGATCGCCGCCCTGGCGGTAGCCGTGCCGATGCTGCTCACCCGCCGCCGCACGGACGGATGAGCAGCTCGGACAAGTGAGCCGCACGGCGCGAGGTCGCCAAGGGCTGCTCCGGCGACCCGTGCAAACGCCGGTGAGCCTGATACCCCAGCGGCATCAATATGCCTCTGAGGTATCAGGCCTCTCCGGAACACAGTCGAGCAGCACTTGTGCGCCTCGGCCCGAGCCAGCCGGCAGCGGCAGCGGCAGCGGCAGCGGCAGCGGCAGCGGCAGCGGTCAGAGGATCTCGCGCAGGGCGTCCAGGTCCTCGTCGGTCGGCTGCCAAACCCCGGCGGCCGCGTTGGCGAGCACCTGCTCGGGGGTGGTCACCCCGGCGATCACCGAGGTCACCGCCGGCTGGGCGGCGAGCCCGCCGATGGCCACCTGGAGCATGGTGAGCCCGCGCTCGTCCGCGTACCGTTCGATCGCCTCGATGAGGTCCCACTTCGCCGCGGCGAGCCGGGCGGCGTACCGGCCACCGCCGGCGAGCCGGCTGCCGGCGGGCGGCGCCTCGCCCCGCTTGTACTTGCCGGTGAGCAGCCCGTTGGCCAGCGGGAAGAACGGCAGCAGCCCCAGCCCGAAGCGCTCACACGCCGGGACCACCTCGGTCTCGACAGCGCGCTCCACCAGGCTGTACTGGTTCTGCGCGCTGATGAACCGGGACCGGCCGTTGGACGAGGCCACCCAGTCGGCGTCCGCGATCTGCCAGCCGGCGAAGTTGGAGTTGCCCAGGTAGCGCACCTTCCCGGCACGGACCAGGTCGTCCAGGGCGGCGAGGGTCTCGTCGATCGGGGTGGCCGGATCGGGCTCGTGCACCTGATACAGATCGATGTAATCGGTGCCGAGTCGGCGCAGCGACGCCTCGACGGCCCGGGCGATGTACCGCCGGGATCCCCGCGCGCCGTAGTCGGGGCCGTTCAGCCCGTTCATGTCCATGCCGAACTTGGTGGCCACCACCACGTCGTCCCGGCGGCCCTTCAGGGCCTGCCCGAGCAGCTCCTCCGAGCTGCCCTGCGGCTCGCCGTAGATGTCCGCCGTGTCGAAGAAGTTGATCCCGGCGTCCAGGGCTGCGTCCACGACCGCGCGGGTGCCCTCGAGGTCGATCTTGCGGCCGAAGTTGTTGCAGCCGATGCCGACCACGGACACCACGAGCCCGGAGTCGCCCAACCGGCGGAAGGTCATCTCAGTCACGAGATGGACTCTATGCCTGCCGTCCGGGGCGTGGCGGCGTCACCCGGCCATCCGGGGTCGTTCCCCGACTCAGCCGAGCACCTCGGCCCGGAGCCGCTCGGCGGCGGCCAGCGTGGCGGCCAGTTCCGTCGGGGAGCGCCCGACGCAGGCAAGCAGCGCCTGCGCCCGGGACGCGAAGTCCGGCGGCGCGCCAGGTAACCGACCGGCCGAGGCGATCATGCCTTTCTCGTTCACCAGCCACCGCCCGACACGGGCGTGCAGCACGTGCACGAGTACTCCGAGCACGCGGAACAGGCAGCCGGCCACGTAGCCGCTGTCGCCGGCCGCTACGACCTTCGCGGCGGCGGCGAGCAGGAACTCGGCCTCCCAACCGGCCCGCTCCAAGGCCTCGGCCAGCGCTGGCGGGTACGCCGCGCTCTCCTCCTTCAGCGCCGTGAGCTCGCCGGTCGAGTCCGCGAGCACCCGGCACAGCGCCACCTCGCCCGCGTATCCGTGGGAATAGAAGCCGAGCGGATGCCCGGCCTGTACGCCGACCTCGTACCGGCCGCTCCGGCAGTCCGCCCAGACCCGGCGGACCCGGTCCAGGTCGCGGTAGATCCAGTCGACGGCCGACCCGTCCACTCGCAGCCAGCCGCCGCCGTCCACCCACGGTCCCCAACCGCCCGGCGCCGTCAGCTCGACCGCCCCGTCGGCGATCGACGCGGCGACCGCTTCCAGCGTCGGTACGTCCAGCTCCCCCCGGTAGTACAGGCCAAGGTCCCAGTCGGAGTCCGGCCGGTGCTCGCCACGGGCCCGGCTGCCGCCCAACGCGACGGCGACCACGCCCCGGACGATGCAGAGCCGACCGGCCAGTTCCGCCACGTTCACGCCACGTCCCACACCGGTTCGGGTGTCTCCACCACCTCGCCGTCACCCCGGAAGAGCACGAACCGGTCGAAGGTACGGGTGAACCAGCGGTCGTGGGTCACCGCGACCACCGTCCCCTCGAAGGCGGTCAGACCAGCCTCCAGCGCCTCCGCGCTGGCCAGGTCGAGGTTGTCGGTCGGTTCGTCGAGCAGCAGCAGCGTCGCCCCGGACAGCTCCAGCAACAGCACCAGGAAACGCGCCTGCTGGCCGCCGGAGAGCGTGCCGAACCGCTGGTCGCCCTGCCCGGCCAGCTCGTACCGGGACAGCGCCGCCATGGCCGCGTGCCGATCCATCCCGGCCCGGTGCTCGTCGCCGCGCCAGAGGATCTCGACGAGGGTCTTCGCCATCAGCTCCGGCCGGTCGTGCGTCTGGGAGAAGTGCCCCGGCCGGACGCGCGCGCCGAGCCGGGCCACGCCGTCGTGCGCCACCGGCGCGAGCGTGAGCCCGGCGTCCACCGGGCCGTTCGCCGGATCCGGGTCGGTGCCGCCGCGGGCCAGCAACCGCAGGAAGTGCGACTTCCCGGTGCCGTTCGCGCCGAGCACCGCGACCCGGTCGCCGTACCAGATCTCCAGGTCGAACGGGTAGCTGAGTCCGTCGAGCTCCAGTTGCTCGCAGACGATCGCGCGTTTGCCGGTGCGCCCGCCGGTCAGCCGCATCCGGATGTCCTGGTCCTTCGGCGGTACGGGCGGCGGCCCGGCCTCCTCGAACTTGCGAAGCCGGGTCTGTGCCGCCTGGTAGCGCGAGGCCAACCCGTCGTTGTACGCGGCCTTCTGCTTGTACATCAGCATCAGCTCGCGCAGTTTCTGATGTTCCTCGTCCCAGCGCCGGCGCAGCTCGTCCAGGCGGGCGTGCCGGGCCACCCGTGCCTCGTGCCAGCTGGCGAAGCCGCCGGGGTGCACCCACGCGCTGCCCCCCTCGACGGCGACCACCCGGTCGGCCGTACGGGCGAGCAGCTCGCGGTCGTGCGACACGTAGAGCACCGACTTCGCCGACTCGCGCAGGCGGCCCTCCAGCCATCGCTTGCCGGGCACGTCGAGGAAGTTGTCCGGCTCGTCCAGGAGCAGCACCTCGTCCGGGCCGCGGAGCAGCAGTTCCAGGGCGAAGCGTTTCTGCTGTCCCCCGGAGAGGGTCCGGACCGGACGGTCCCGGGCAGCCTCCCACGGCAGGTCGAGCACGATGGTGGCGACGGTGTCGAAGAGCACTTCGGCGTCGTACCCGCCGACCTCGCCCCAGGCGGCGAGCGCGTCCGCGTACGCCAGCTGCGCCTTGCCCGCGGCGGTGCTGTACTTGCCGCGCACCTCGGCCTCCCGCATGGCCGCCTCGGTTTCGGCGAGCCGGCGCCCGGCCGCGCGCAGTGCGGGCGGGGCGAGCGAGAGCGCCATGGCGGCGAGCGTGGAATCGTCGCCGATCATGCCGATGAACTGCCGCATCACGCCGAGACCGCCGGTACGCGCGATCGCGCCGGTCGTCACGGGCAGGTCGCCGGCGACCATCCGGAGCAACGTGGTCTTGCCCGCGCCGTTCGGGCCGACGAGCGCCACCTTCGCGCTCTCACCGACCCGGAAGGACACGTCGTTGAAGAGCTCCCGACCGTCCGGCAGGGTGTGCCCCACCGCTGCCACGTCCACGTAACCCACGCCGGGATCCTGCCCTAGCCTCCCGGGCCGGGTACATCCAATTACCGGCCGACGCGCAGCACCCGGAAGCCCTTCTGGCTGGCGTACCGCTCCACCTGCCAGCCCTGTTCGACGAGCCAGCGGTGCAGCGAGTCGCCACCGAGGTGGCGGGCGACGACCAGCCAGGCGACACCCTCCGGGGCGAGCCGGGGCAGCCAGCGCCGCAGCAGCTCGTGCAGTTCGTCCTTGCCGATCCGGATCGGCGGATTGGACCAGAGCTGGGTGAAGCGAACCTCGGCCGGTACGTCGTCGGGGGCGCGTACCCGCACCCGGTCGGCGGCACCGATCCGCTCGGCGTTGGCGGTGGCCAGTGCCCGCGCCCGCTCGTTGACGTCGACGGCCCACACGGTCGCCGCCGGGGCGTTGTCGGCCAGTACGCAGCTGATCGGGCCGAATCCGCAGCCGAGATCGAGCAGGTCGCCGGTGGTGTCGGCGGCGGGTAGTTCGGCCTTGCGGAGCAGCACGGCGGTACCGGGATCGAGCCGGTCGGCGGAGAAGACCCCGGCCGCCGACACGAGTGTGTAGTCGCGGTCGGCGACGTTGAACTCGACCTCACGCGGGCGTGCGGCGGTCGTCGGTTCAGCGGTGAAGTAGTGGTCGCCGGTCACGCCGGCAATTCTCGCACCGGCGCTGATCCGGCCCAGCGACGCCCCGAGGGCTGCTCCGCCCGGGCGGGACTCGATCCGTTACGAACCGTGCCCGCGCGCGTTGTGCAGGTGACCCGACACCCGCCGACCACAGTTTTGCGTAATTACCACCTAAAGGGACGATAACTCCTACTCTTGGCGACATGGTGTATCGGTACGAGTTCGATGAGGACGCTTTCGTGGACGACTCGGAGCCCGGGTCCGACTCCATGCTCGGCGCCGGTCCGCCACCTCCGGCCGGGCCCTCTCCGTCCCGCTTCCCCACTCCGGCGCTGCCCCGCGCGACCCGAATGGCACCGTCCGCGCCGGAACCACAGCCGGCGCCTGCCGAGCCGCCCACACCGGCGGCGGCCCCCACCGCGCCGCCGGTACGGGCCGAGGCCCCCGCCCCGCCGCCTTCGTCCGTGGCCTACGTCTCGGCCGACCCGACGCCGGAGCCATCCGCGACCACCCCAGTCCCCCGGACCGGCGGCGGCCGGCTCTGGCAGGTGCTCGTCGGTGGCGCGGCCGTCCTGGTGCTACTCGCGCTCTGCGGGCTCGGCGCGGCCGCCCTGCTCGCCGACCGGACGCCGACGCCGGAGATCACGCCGAGTTACCAGGCCGGAGCCGATCCGTCCGCCGACCCGGCCGAGGAGGAGAACCTCGACTCGCGGGACGTCGACCAGGCGCCGCTGACCGCGAAGGAGGTCTTCGCCGGCAAGGAACTCGTCCTCGCCGACGGCCAGCCGGCCTACAAGGTGCTGAAGACGCAGGCCAGCGCCAAATGCTCGGTCGCCGCCACCGACGAGATCGCCGACCTGCTGGTCCGCCTGGGTTGCAACCAGGTCGTGCGGGGCACACTCCGCACCCCGGACGGCGATCATCTCGTCACCGCCGGCCTGTTCAACCTCACCGACCGGGCCAGCGCCGAACGGGTCCGCGACCGGATCCGCCAACTGCTCGACGAGCGGCAGGGACGATTCCGCGGCATGGCCGCCGGTGAGGACACCGAGGCCATCGCGAGCGCACCGGCCCGCGTCGGCTGGCAGGTCCGCGGCCACTACCTGGCGTACGCGGTGGTCACGCGCAGCGACGGCGAGGCGATCAAGTCCGGCGACGAAAAGGTCCGCGAGGTTCTGTTCGACATGATCGAGCTGCACCTCGACCGCAGTGTGCTCCAACGGCGAGCCGACGGCGGCAGCGCGACGCAGCCCACGGTCGGCCCGTCCGCGACCACCGGCGCGCAGGACGGTGTGGACGAGTCGCCGACGGACGACGGCTCCCCGGACGACGACGAGTCAACGGAGAACTGAGCTAGGCCTCCGCGGGCACCCGCAGGCGACGGGTGACCTCGGCGCGCCGGGCGTACTCGGCGGGATCGTCCGGGTAGCCGACGGCCACCAGGGTCAGCCCGTGCGCGGGCGCGACGGTCACGTGGCTGGAGCGCTCACGGTGGGAGAGCAGGCTCGCCGGCCACTGCACCGGCCGGCGGCCGTCCCCGGCGACGAGCATGGCGCCGACCAGGCTGCGGACCATCGCCTGGCAGAACGCGTCCGCCTGCACCGTGGCGATCAGCAGACCATCCGGCTCCCGCCGCCAGTCCAGCCGGGTCACCTCGCGCAGCGTGGTGGCGTTCTCCTTGCGTCGGCAGTACGCAGCGAAGTCGTGTTCCCCCACCAGACCGGCCGCGGCGGCGTTCAGCGCGTCCAGGTCCAGCGGTCGCGGCCAGGCCAGGGTCAGGTGACGGCGGAGCGGCTCGGCGCCGTACGGGGCATCGGTCACCCGGTACTCGTAGCGCCGGAACGTGGCCGAGAAACGAGCGTCGAACTCGGCCGACACCTCGGTGACCGCCCGAACCCGAACGTCGACGGGGAGCAGCCGGGCCAGCCGGCGCAGCAGCGTGGACTTCCGCTCCTGCCAGACGTCTCCGGGCAGGTCCACATGGCACACCTGCCCGGTCGCGTGCACGCCGGCGTCGGTGCGCCCGGCGACGGTCAGCCCGGTCGCGGTGCCCGCACCGAGCAGGAGATCGAGCGCCTCGCCGAGTACGCCCGCGACCGTACGCCGGTCCGGCTGCACGGCCCATCCGGAGAAGTCGGTCCCGTCGTACGACACGTCCAGCCGTAGCCGGGTGCGCCCGTCCAACCTCATACCTCCCGTGACGATTCGGGCCCGACACCCACCAGGGGTGCCGGGCCCGACCAAAGCCTTCGATCAGGCCTTGTTCTCGTTGTTCTCCTCGATGGCGAGGTCGCTGTCCTCGCGCGCCTCGGCGGTGTCGCCGGACGCCGAGACCGGCGCCTCGGAGTCCTGGTCGGCCGACTCGGACCGCGGGGTCTCCTGCTCGGGGGCGAGCGCCTCGACCTTGTCCTGCTGGGCGGCCTTGCGGGCGGCGGTCTTCTTGTTCGCCTTCGGCTCGGCGACCTGCAGCTCCTCGACCAGCTCGATGATCGCCATCGGCGCGGCGTCACCCTTGCGCGGCCCGGTCTTCACGATCCGGGTGTAGCCACCGTTGCGGTTGGCGTACCGAGGCGCGATCTGGTCGAACAGGGCGTAGACCACGTCCTTGTCCTTGACGACGGCGAGCACCCGACGCCGGGAGGCCAGATCACCGCGCTTGGCCTTGGTGATCAGCTGCTCCGCGAGCGGACGCAGCCGCCGGGCCTTGGTCTCGGTGGTCTGGATCTTGCCGTGCTGGAACAGCGACATGGCCAGGTTGGCCAGCATCAACCGCTCGTGCGCGGGGCTGCCGCCGAGGCGGGGACCCTTGGTGGGCGTGGGCATTCTCGGTGCTCCTCAGATGTGGCGGCAGCGCGATCTAGAGCTGCTCGGTCTCGCGGTAGTCGTCGGTGTCGTAGTCGGCCTCGCCGAAGGTGTCCACGACATGCGCCGGGTCGAAGTTCGGAGCCGAGTCCTTCAGCCCCAGACCCATCCCGGCGAGCTTCATCTTGACCTCGTCGATCGACTTCTGGCCGAAGTTACGGATGTCGAGGAGGTCGGCCTCGGTACGCCCGATGAGCTCACCAACGGTGTTGATGCCCTCGCGCTTGAGGCAGTTGTAGGAGCGGACGGTGAGGTCCAGCTCCTCGATCGGCAGCGCCAGGTCCGCCGCCAGCTGGGCGTCCTGCGGCGACGGGCCGATGTCGATGCCCTCGGCGGTCTCGTCCAGCTCCCGAGCCAGCCCGAACAGCTCCACCAGCGTGGACCCGGCGGAGGCAAGCGCGGTGCGCGGGCCCATCGACGGCTTGGTCTCGACGTCGATGATCAGCCTGTCGAAGTCGGTCCGCTGCTCGACGCGGGTCGCCTCGACGCGGTAGGTGACCTTCAGAACCGGCGAGTAGATCGAGTCGACCGGGATCCGGCCGATCTCGGCGCCCGCCTGCTTGTTCTGCGCCGCCGTGACGTAGCCCCGACCCCGCTCGACGGTCAGCTCCATGTCGAGCCGGCCCTTGCCGTTCAGGGTGGCGAGCTTCAGGTCCGGGTTGTGCACCGATACACCGGCCGGGGGCTGGATGTCCCCTGCCGTCACGTCGCCCGGGCCCTGCTTACGCAGGTACATGCTGACCGGCTCGTCGTGCTCGGAGCTGACGTTCAGCTCCTTGATGTTCATGACGAGCTCGACCACGTCCTCCTTGACACCGGGGATCGTGGTGAACTCGTGCAGCACACCGTCGATCTTGATCGAGGTCACGGCCGCGCCGGGGATCGACGACAGCAGCGTACGCCGCAGCGAGTTGCCGAGGGTGTAGCCGAAGCCCGGCTCCAGCGGCTCGATGGTGAACCGGGACCGGGTCTCGTTGATCGACTCCTCGGAGAGGGTCGGTCGCTGGCTGATGAGCATGTCTTCTCTTCTCTTCCGGGACGCCCGCTATTTGACGCCCACGACACAAACTGTTCCGGTGGTCCGCCCCCGCAGGGGCGGACCACCGCAACGAGCCCTTACTTGGAGTAGAGCTCGACGATCAGCTGCTCCTGCACCTGGGTGTCGATCACCTGGCGGCTCGGGAGCGAGTGCACGAGGATCTTCATCTGGCTGGGGATCGCCTCCAGCCACGCCGGCACCGACTTCGAGCCGGCCTCGGCCTGCGCCACGATGAACGGGGTGAGCTCCTTGCTCTTGCCCCGAACCTCGATGATGTCGTGCTCCTTGACGCGGGCCGACGGGATGTCGACCTTCTTGCCGTTCACCGTGAAGTGGCCGTGCTTGACCAGCTGGCGGGCCATGTCACGAGACTTGGCGTAGCCGGCCCGGTAGACCACGTTGTCCAGCCGCGACTCGAGGATCTGCAGGAGGACCTCACCGGTCTTGGCCTGCTTGCCGACGGCTTCCTCGTAGTAACCGCGGAACTGCTTCTCCAGCACGCCGTAGACGCGGCGGGCCTTCTGCTTCTCGCGGAGCTGGAGCAGGTACTCCGTCTCCTTGGTGCGGCCGCGGCCGTGCTGCCCGGGCGGGAACGGCCGGGACTCGAACGGGCACTTCGGACCATCGCACTTGCTGCCCTTGAGGAACAGCTTCATCTTCTCCCGCCGGCAACGGCGGCAGTCAGCACCGGTGTAACGAGCCATCTCTCTCTACCTCTCAGACCCGACGACGCTTCGGCGGACGGCATCCGTTGTGCGGCTGCGGGGTGACGTCGGAGATCTGCCCGACCTCCAGCCCGACGGCCTGCAGCGAACGGATAGCGGTCTCCCGGCCGGAGCCGGGGCCCTTGACGAACACGTCGACCTTGCGCATGCCGTGGTCCATCGCACGACGCGCGGCGGCCTCGGCGGCCAGCTGCGCGGCGAACGGGGTCGACTTGCGGGAGCCCTTGAAGCCAACCTGGCCGGCGGAGGCCCAGGAGATGACCGCACCAGTCGGGTCCGTGATGGAGACGATGGTGTTGTTGAAGGTGCTCTTGATGTGCGCCTGCCCGTGGGCGACGTTCTTGCGTTCCTTGCGCCGGACCTTCTTGACGGCGGCTCCGGCACGAGCCTTCGGTGGCATAAGTCTGTGCGCTCCTGAATGGGTTCTGGCTTGTCGCCCCGTTGATTACGTAGACACCGGTTCCGGTTGGAGCCCGGCCTACCTCGGCGGAGAACGACCAGAATTCCGGTTAAAGAATTACTTCTTGCCGGGCTTCTTCTTGCCGGCGACAGTCCGCTTCGGGCCCTTCCGGGTCCGCGCGTTGGTCTTGGTCCGCTGGCCGCGCACGGGCAGGCCCCGGCGATGCCGGATACCCGCGTACGAGCCGATCTCGACCTTGCGGCGGATGTCAGCGGCGACCTCGCGGCGCAGGTCGCCTTCAACCTTGTAGTTGCCCTCGATGTGGTTGCGGAGCTCGACCAGCTCCTCATCCGTGAGGTCCCGGGCGCGCTTGTCCGGCGAGATGCCGGTGGCGGCGAGCGTCTCCAGAGCGCGGGTACGGCCCACGCCGAAGATGTAGGTGAGCGCGATCTCCATCCGCTTCTCGCGGGGGAGGTCGACGCCGACTAGACGTGCCATGTGCGGGCGTGCTCCTCGTGATGTGTGACGGAGGTCTGCACCCGTCCCGTCCCGCTCACGACTGGCTCCTGCCTCCGACGCTGTGTGCGCCGGCGACCGGGAGTCGGTCGCTGCCCGAGCGGGCCCCGGCCTCCGACCGGGGGTCGGCCACGAGGGAGTACGCCTGACGCGTACCGCTCGCGGCTGGAACGAGCATTTGCTGTGTGTTCGGGACCTGCCGCCCGGGCCGTCCTCACCGGTCGACGTGACCGGCGGAGGGGCTCAGCCCTGGCGCTGCTTGTGGCGCGGGTCGCTGCAGATGATCATGACCCGGCCGTGCCGGCGGATCACCCGGCACTTGTTGCAGATCCGCTTGACGCTCGGCTTGACCTTCACGGTTGCCTTACTTCCCATCAGGCCCGGTGACGCGCCACGCGCGACCACGGACATCGAAGACGGACAGGGAACGACCCGGCCGTCGTCAGGACTACTTGTAGCGGTAGACGATGCGCCCGCGGGTCAGGTCGTACGGCGAGAGTTCGACCACGACCCGATCCTCCGGCAGGATGCGGATGTAGTGCTGCCGCATCTTGCCACTGATGTGAGCCAGCACCTTGTGGCCGTTCGCGAGCTCTACGCGGAACATGGCGTTCGGCAGGGGCTCGATGACCCGACCTTCGATCTCGATGGCTCCGTCTTTTTTCGGCATGTCCTCCGCTGTCCTGACGTCGGTTGCTCCGGACGGCTCACAACGTCTTACACGGGTGACTGATCAAGATCAGGCAGCCCGCGCCAGCCGCGGCTCCAGCACCCATCGAAGCGCTGATGGGCATGCCGGAGTGGACGCTGTGCGCCGATCCAACAGTGTACGCCCGTCTACGTCCGGCCGCCAAACCGACCACCAGCGGATTCCGCGTACGGATGAGAACCGGTGCCCGGCCGCCCGGCCGGGACCGCCCGGCTACCGTCTCCGGTCCCGCTTCGCCCGCTTGCGCTGACGCCGGCGCTCCCGCTTCTCGGTCCACCGCTGCGGCTCCCCGCCGGCCAGACCACCCACCGTGCGGATCAGCAGGAGCGCGCCCCACGGACCGGCCACCCAGCCGGGCCAGAAGTAGAGCAGGTCGCCGGCGACCGCCGACGCGATCGCCCAGACCGCCAGCACGATCGGCACCACCTGGAGGTACGGCAGCCAGACCTGAAGCAGCCAGCGAGAGGTCGCCGGGCGGCCGGCCGGCAGCGTCCCCGGCACCACCGGCTGCCCCTCGGGCACCGCCAGTCGGGCGGCCGCCGGGGGCGTGACACCGGGAAGGTCGGTCAGCAGCGCGTCCAGCTCCCCGTACGTCCGGGCGCCGTAGGCCCGCCGCAGGCGCTCGTCGTACTCGTGCAGGTCCAGCCGGCCCTCGTCCAACGCCACTCGCAGCTGCTCGGCCACCACCTGACGGTCGGCGTCCGCGGCCCGCATCTCGTTCCGCCGCTCCACGTCCGAGAGCATGCCACCTCCACGCCAGCCGCACGAGGCCGGAAAAGCCCCGCGGCGGCCGAACACCGGCTCGGGCAGCAGGATGCATCCGGACCGGCGGAACCGCCACATACCACCGTCGGGTACGCAACCCGGCAGCCGACCGGTGCGGGTGGCCCGCAGCCGGCGTCGGCTCGGTTCAGGCGGCAGGGGCAGGCTGCCGGGCCGTGACGAGGTCTCCCAGGCGGGCACGGCCGCCGTCCTCAGCGGTCAGCACCCACACCCCGTCGGGCAGCAGCGCCATCGTGTGCTCGACGTGCGCCGCCATCGACCCGTCCCGGGTCACGACAGTCCAGCCGTCCGACAATTCGGCGGTACGGGGCGAGCCAATGGTGATCATCGGTTCGATCGCCAGTGCCATCCCGGTCACCAGGCGCGGGCCCTTGCCCGGTCGCCCGTGGTTGAGCACGTGCGGGTCCTGGTGCATCTCGGTGCCAATGCCGTGGCCGCCGTACCCGTCGACGATGCCGTACCGGCCGCCCCGGCGGATCGCGTCCTCCACGGCGTGCGAGATGTCGGTGAGCCGCCCACGGCCACTGGCCGCGCCGCGGGCGGCGGCGGCGATCCCGGCCCACATCGCGTCCTCGGCCACCGCGGCCATCTTGAGCAGCGCCGGGTCGACGTCCCCGACCCCGACGGTGATCGCAGAGTCGCCGTGCCAGCCGTCGAGCACGGCACCGCAGTCGATGGAGATGAGATCGCCCTCGCGGAGCACCTGAGCGGGCGCCGGGATGGCGTGCACCACCTGTTCGTTGACGGAGGAGCAGATCGAGGCCGGGAAACCGTGGTAGCCCTTGAACGACGGGACGGCACCCGCCCCGCGGATCGTTGACTCGGCGATGGCATCCAGGTCGGCCGTACTGACCCCGGGAGCCACCGCCTCCCGCACCCGACGCAGCGCTTCGGCGACCACCAGACCGGCGGCCCGCATCTTCTCGATCTGCTCGGTGGTCTTCAGCTGGATGTCCAGCTGGGGACGGCGCATGGAGCAATTACCTTTCGTTGCCGAAACAGCGGGGCACGCCGGACGTACCCCGCTGTTCGCACTCTATCCACCGGCGATCCGGCGGAACCTCAGCCGCCGTACGACCGCAACGCGTCGATGGCGCGGACGGTGACGTCTTCCACCGGTCCAGTGGCGTCGATTCCGACCAGCTTGCCCTGGGCGCCGTAGTAGTCGACCAACGGCGCGGTCTTCTCGGCGTACTCCCGGAGCCGGGTGGCTATGGTCTCCGGCTTGTCGTCGTCACGCTGGAAGAGCTCGCCACCACACCGGTCGCAGATGCCCTCGCGGCTGGTGGCGTCGAACTCGACGTGCCAGATCTTGCCGCAGCCCCGGCAGGTCCGGCGGCCGGAGAGCCGCCGGATCACCTCGTCGTCGTCGACGACCAGTTCGAGCACCACGTCCAGGGCGGTACCCAGGTCCGCGAGAAGCTTGTCCAGCGCGGCGGCCTGCGGGGTCGTACGGGGAAAGCCGTCGAGCAGGAAGCCCTCGCTCGCGTCCGGTTCAGCCAGCCGGTCCCGGACCATGTTGATGGTCACTTCGTCCGGAACCAGCTCACCGGCGTCCATGTACCGCTTCGCCTCGATGCCCAACGGGGTGCCCTGGGACACATTCGACCGGAAGATGTCGCCGGTCGAGATCTTCGGCACCGCGAGATGGGCGGCGATGAACTCGGCCTGCGTGCCCTTACCCGCTCCCGGCGGGCCAACCAAGACGAGTCTCATCTACCGCAGGAACCCTTCGTAGTTCCGCTGCATCAGTTGGCTCTCGATCTGCTTCACGGTCTCCAGGCCGACGCCGACCATGATCAGCACAGCCGTACCACCGAACGGGAAGTTCTGGTACTGCTGGTTGTCGAGCCAGATGAAGAAGAAGTTCGGCAGGATCGAGACGATGCCCAGGTACAGCGCGCCCGGAAGGGTGATCCGGCTCAGGATGAAGTCCAGGTAGTCGGCCGTCGGCTTACCGGGGCGGATGCCCGGCACGAACCCGCCGTACTTCTTCATGTTGTCCGCGACCTCGGTCGGGTTGAACGTGATCGAGACGTAGAAGTACGTGAAGAAGATGATCAGCAGGAAGTACACCGAGATGTAGATCGGGCTGTCCGGCGCCACCAGGTTGTTCTGGATCCAGGCCTGGGTCTTGCCTGGGTTCGTCTGGTCGAAGAACTGCAGCGCCAGCTGCGGGAGGTAGAGCAGCGACGAACCGAAGATGACGGGGATGACACCCGCCTGGTTGACCTTCAGCGGGATGTAGGTCGAGGTTCCGCCGTACATCCGCCGGCCGATCATCCGCTTGGCGTACTGCACCGGGATCCGGCGCTGCGCCTGCTCGATGAAGGTGACCGCGGTGATGACGACCAGGACCAGAGCGATGACGAGGAAGAACTTCCACCAGCCCTGGGAGGTCTTGATCTGCCAACCCTCGCTGGGGAGGCGGGCCGCGATCGAGGTGAAGATCAGGACGGACATGCCGTTGCCGACGCCCCGGTCGGTGATCAGCTCACCGAGCCACATGACCACACCGGTGCCGGCGGTCATCGTCATGACCAGGACGCTCAGCGTCAGCCAGTCCGGGATGCCGACACCGCCGGGGATGATCGGGAACTGGTCGCACTGGTTGTTGAACAGCTGACCGGAGCGGGCCAGCGCCACGAACGCCGAGGCCTGCAGGACGCCGAGGCCGAGGGTCAGGTAGCGGGTGTACTGGGTGATCTTCGCCTGGCCGGCCTGGCCCTCCTTACGGAGCTGCTCCAGCCGCGGGATCACCACGGTCAGCAACTGCAGGATGATGGACGCCGTGATGTAGGGCATGATGCCCAGCGCGAAGACTGACAGCTGCAGCAGCGCCCCGCCCGAGAACAGGTTGAGCAGGTTCAGCACGCCGGTGGTGCCACCCTGGATGGTGTCAAGGCACTTCTGCACGTTGCCGTAAGAAACGCCTGGGCTGGGCAGGGTGGCGCCGAGCCGGTAGATCGCGATGATGCCGACTGTGAACAGCAGCTTCTTGCGCAGGTCAGGCGTTCGGAACGCACTGAGAAAGGCGGACAGCAACTTCTTCCTCCTGCGCGAGGCGGGCCGCCGGTTGTCCCTGGCGGTTCGGGGTGGGTGCCGGGCGAGTGCCCGATATCCATGGCTGGGAAGGGACTCTAACAGCCCGATCCCGGTCCGGGCAGACGTGCCCGGCTACATAAACCGAATCCGATATTACTTGGCGTAAACGTCCCAGGTAGACCATGGCGCCCGCCAGTTGGTCACAACTGGACGGGCGCCATGGGTCATACGCCTTACAGCTCGGTGACCGAGCCACCGGCGGCGGCGATCTTCTCCTTGGCCGACGCGCTGAACGCGTGCGCCGACACCTGGAGGTTCACCCCACCGAGTTCCCCGGTACCGAGGACCTTCACCGGCTGGCCCTTGCGGACCGCACCGGCGTCGACCATCTCCTGCGGGCCGACCTGGCCGCCGTTCGGGAAGAGCTCGGCGAGCCGGTCCAGGTTGACCACCTGGAACGTCACCTTGAACTTGTTCTTGAAGCCCTTCAGCTTCGGCAGGCGCATGTGGATGGGCATCTGCCCACCCTCGAACGCCGCCGAGATGTTCTTCCGGGCCTTGGAACCCTTGGTACCGCGGCCGGCGGTCTTGCCCTTGGAACCCTCACCGCGACCCACGCGGGTCTTCGCGGTCTTGGACCCCGGCGCCGGGCGCAGGTGGTGGACCTTGATCGTCATTACTCGACCTCCTCGACCTTCACGAGGTGGCTCACAGTGAAGATCATGCCGCGGATCTCGGGCCGGTCCTCCTTGACCACCACGTCGTTGATCCGCTTGAGACCGAGCGAACGCAGCGAATCACGCTGGTTCCGCTTGGTCCCGATCTCGGACCGGACCTGGGTGACCTTCAGACGCGCCATCAGGAAGCCACCCCCGCCCGCGACGCCAGCATGGCGGCCGGCGCGACGTCCTCCACCGGCAGACCACGACGGGCGGCCACGGCCTCCGGCGACTCCAGCGACTTCAGAGCCGCCACGGTGGCGTGCACGATGTTGATCGGGTTCGACGAACCGAGGCTCTTGGAGAGCACGTCGTGGATACCCGCGCACTCCAGCACGGCACGCACCGGTCCACCGGCGATGACACCGGTACCGGCCGAGGCCGGCTTGAGCAGCACGACGCCAGCGGCGTCCTCGCCCTGAACCGGGTGCGGGATCGACTGACCGATCCGCGGCACCTTGAAGAAGTGCTTCTTGGCCTCCTCGACGCCCTTGGCGATCGCCGCGGGCACCTCCTTGGCCTTTCCGTAGCCCACGCCGACCGTGCCGTCGCCGTCGCCCACGATCACCAGGGCGGTGAAGCTGAAGCGACGACCACCCTTCACGACCTTGGCGACGCGGTTGATCGCGACGACCCGCTCAAGGTGCGGGGTCTTCTCGACGGGCGCGTTTCCGCGGCCGCCCTCACGGCGGTTGTCGCGGCGACCACCCTCGTTGCCACCGGACCCGCCGCCACGGCGCTGTTGACCTGGCATCAGCAGCCTTCCTTCTCTCTCGTGACGGGGTTACTAGAACTCGAGCCCGGCTTCGCGGGCGGCATCGGCAAGCGCGGCGACCCGCCCCGCGTACCGGTTGCCACCGCGGTCGAAGACGACCTTGGAGACGCCGGCGGCCTTGGCCCGCTCGGCGAGCAGAGCGCCCACCTTGCCGGCGAGGGCGCTCTTGTCGCCCTCGGCACCGCGCAGCGAGGCGTCCATGGTCGACGCCGACGCCACGGTGTGACCCTTGGTGTCGTCGACGACCTGGGCGACGATGTGCCGCAGCGAACGGGTGACGACCAGGCGCGGACGCTCGGTGGTGCCACTGACGTTCTTGCGGACCCGGAAGTGCCGACGCGCACGCCCGACGGCGCGCTTGGCGGCGACGCCGCGGCGGCGCTTGAGCAGCGTGGCGCTCACTTCTTACCTGCCTTTCCGGCCTTGCGGCGGATGACCTCGCCCTGGTACTTGATGCCCTTGCCCTTGTAGGGCTCCGGCGGGCGGATCTTCCGGATGTTGGCGGCGATCTCGCCGACCTGCTGCTTGTCGATGCCGGCGATGTGGAACAGCGTCGGACGCTCCACCGTGAAGGTGATGCCATCCGGCGCGGCCACGGTGACCGGGTGCGAGAAGCCGAGCGCGAACTCCAGGTCCTTGCCCTTGGCGGTGACCCGGTAACCGGTGCCCGCGATCTCCAGGCTCTTCCGGTAGCCCTCGGTGACGCCGACGATCATGTTGGCGACCAGGGTCCGGCTGAGGCCGTGCAGTTCCTTCGACTTGCGCTCGTCGTCCGGGCGGTTGACGGACAGCTGGCCGTCCTCGCTCCGCTCGATGCTGATCGGCTCGACAAGGGTGTGCGACAGCTCGCCCTTGGGGCCCTTGACCTTGACGGTCCGGCCGTCGATCGTGATGTCGACGCCGGATGGCACCGGGATCGACTTACGTCCAATACGCGACATTTCTACCTGTCTCCCGTTACCAGACGAAGGCGAGGACTTCCCCGCCAACGCTCCGCTTGCGGGCCTGCCGGTCGGTGAGCAGCCCCTGGGACGTCGAAATGATCGCCACGCCCAGCCCACCGAGCACCCGGGGGAGCCCGTCCGACTTGGCGTACACCCGGAGACCGGGCTTGGACACGCGCTTGACGCCGGCCAGGCTCCGCTCCCGGTTCTGGCCGTACTTCAGCTCGACGACCAGTCGCTTGCCGACGGTGCCCTCCTCGGGCTCCTCGACCGACCAGGTGGCGATGTAACCCTCGGCCTTCAAGACCTCGGCGATGTTCGCCTTGATCTTGGAGTAGGGCATCGTCACCCGGTCGTGGTACGCCTGGTTGGCGTTACGCAGACGCGTGAGCATGTCTGCGATCGGGTCGGTCATCGTCATGGATTTCGTCAACCTTTCTCGCCGGGGTTCCCGCGTTCGCCCGCAGGCCTACGGCGAAGAGACAGTGCAGCTGACGCGCGGAGCGCGCCGGGCTATTACCAGGAAGCCTTGGACACGCCGGGCAGCTCACCGCGATGGGCCATCTCCCGGATGCACACCCGGCAGAGACCGAACTTGCGGTAGACCGCCTTCGGACGCCCGCACCGCTGGCAGCGCGTGTACGCGCGAACCGAGAACTTCGGCTTCGCGGCCGCCTTCAGAATCAGCGCCTTCTTGGCCATCTCAGTTCTCCTTGAACGGGAAGCCCAGGAGCTTGAGCAGCGCCCGGCCCTCGTCGTCGGTCGTGGCGGTGGTAACCACCGTGATGTCCATGCCCCGCTGGCGATCGATCTTGTCCTGGTCGATCTCGTGGAACACCGACTGCTCGGTCAGGCCGAACGTGTAGTTGCCGTGCCCGTCGAGCTTGCGGCCGTCGAGCCCGCGAAAGTCGCGGATACGCGGCAACGCGATGGACAGCAGCCGGTCCAGGAACTCCCACATCCGGTCGCCGCGCAGAGTCACCTTCGCGCCGATCGGCATGCCCTCACGGAGCTTGAACTGGGCGATGGACTTGGTCGCCCGCCGCACCTGCGGCTTCTGGCCGGTGATCGTGGCCAGGTCGCGGACGGCGCCGTCGATCAGCTTGGCGTCACGGGCGGCCTCGCCGACACCCATGTTGACGACGATCTTGACCATCCGCGGCACCTGCATCGGGTTGCCGTAGTCGTACTGCTCGCGCAGCTTGGCCACGATCTCGTTGCGGTACCGCTCCTTGAGGCGCGGCGTGGTCTTGGTTTCGGTAGCCGTGGTCATCACAGGTCCTTACCGGTGCTACGCGCGATGCGGACCTTCTGGCCGTTGTCGTCGATCCGGTAACCGACGCGAGTCGGCTTGCCGTCGGAGTCCAGGACCATCACATTCGAGATGTGGATCGGGGCCTCCTGAGTGACGATGCCACCGGTCTTGGCGCCGCGCTGGGTGGTGCTGATGCGGGTGTGCTTCTTGACCCGGTTCACGCCCTCGACCAGGATCTTGTCCTGCCGCGGGTAGGCCGCGATGACCTTGCCCTTGGCACCCTTGTCCTTGCCGGCGATGACGACGACCGTGTCGCCCTTCTTGACCTTCACGGTCACAACACCTCCGGCGCGAGGGAAATGATCTTCATGAACCGCTTGTCCCGCAGCTCTCGACCGACCGGGCCGAAGATACGGGTACCGCGCGGGTCGCCACCGTCCTTGATGATGACGGCGGCGTTCTCGTCGAAGCGGATGTACGACCCGTCCGGACGCCGCTTCTCCTTGGCGGTGCGAACGACGACGGCCTTGACGACGTCGCCCTTCTTCACACCGGCACCCGGGATCGCGTCCTTGACGGTGGCCACGATGACGTCGCCGATGCTCGCGTAGCGCCGACCGGAGCCACCGAGAACCCGGATGCACAGGATCTCCCGGGCACCCGTGTTGTCGGCGACGCGCAGTCGCGACTCCTGCTGAATCACGTCTATCTCCTATGTCTGCCGGTTCTCCGGCCGCCGTAGCGGCCGGAGCCTGGCGGAACCTGCGCCCGACTCGACGCCGGGCGAGCTCGAAGCCTTCGCTACTTGGCCTTTTCCAGGATCTCCACGATCCGCCAGCGCTTGGTGGCGGAGAGCGGCCGGGTCTCCATGATCAGGACCCGGTCGCCGATGCCGGCGCTGTTCTGCTCGTCGTGCACCTTGAGCTTGCTGGTACGGCGCATGATCTTGCCGTACAGCGCGTGCTTGACCCGGTCCTCGACCTCGACGACGACGGTCTTGTCCATCTTGTCGCTGACCACCAGGCCCTCACGGACCTTGCGGCGGCCACGCGTGGTGGTGGCGGTCGTGGTGTTCTCGCTCATCCTGCAGTCACCTCAGTCGGCGCGGCCGAGAGCCCCAGCTCGCGCTCGCGCATGATCGTGTAGATCCGGGCGATCTCCCGACGGATGACCTGCAGCCGCCGGTTGTTGTCCAGCTGACCGGTTGCGGCCTGCACGCGGAGGTTGAACAGCTCCGCCTTGGCCTCCCGCAGCTTCGTGACCAGCTCCTCCTCGGAGAGCTCACGCAGCTCGGAGGCCTTAACGCCCGCTGCCATCAGGACTCACCCACTTCGCGCGTCACAATGCGGCACTTCATCGGGAGCTTGTGGATCGCGCGACGCATCGCCTCTCGCGCGATCTGCTCGTTCGGGAAGGACATCTCGAAGAGAATCCGTCCCGGCTTGACGTTGGAGACCCACCACTCGGGCGAGCCCTTACCGGAACCCATCCGGGTTTCCGCCGGCTTCTTGGTGAGGGCCTGGTCCGGGAAGATCGTGATCCAGACCTTGCCGCCACGCTTGATGTGACGGGTCATCGCGATACGCGCCGACTCGATCTGCCGGTTGGTCACGTACGCCGACTCGAGAGCCTGGATCCCGAACTCGCCGAACACCACCCGGTTGCCGCCCTTGGACGCGCCGTGACGGTCCGGGTGGTGCGGCTTGCGGAAGCCCTTCGGGGGCTTGCGCGGCATCAGCATCTGTCAGCCCTCCTGCTGCGTTTCTGCCGCGGCGGCGACGGCGGCGGGATCCACCGCGTCACCACTCGGCGTCTCGGCCTGCTGCGCGAGCGTGGTCGCGGCAGCCCGGCCGGCCTCGGTACCGCCGGCGGTCGTGCCGGACGAACCCGACCGACCACGGCGCGGCCGCTCGGGCCGGTCGCCACGGTCACGGCGGGGGCGGGACGGACCGGTCTCGGCCGGAGCCTCCCGGCCCGGGACCGCGTCGCCCTTGTAGATCCAGACCTTCACACCGATCCGGCCGAAGGTGGTACGGGCCTCGAAGAAGCCGTACTCGATGTTGGCCCGCAGCGTGTGCAGCGGAACCCGGCCCTCGCGGTAGAACTCCGTCCGGCTCATCTCGGCGCCGCCGAGGCGACCCGAGACCTGAACCCGGATGCCCTTGGCGACCGGGTTCTTCATGGCCGACTGCATCGCCTTGCGCATCGCCCGGCGGAAGCTGACCCGGCTGGACAGCTGCTCGGCCACGCCCTGCGCGACGAGCTGCGCGTCCGACTCGGGGTTCTTCACCTCGATGATGTTGAGCTGGACCTGCTTGCCGGTCAGCTTCTCGAGCTTGCCGCGGATCTTGTCGGCCTCCGCACCCTTACGGCCGATGACGATGCCCGGCCGGGCGGTGTGGATGTCGACGCGGACCCGGTCGCGGGTGCGCTCGATGTCGACCTTGGAGATCCCGGCGCGCTCGAGGCCCTGGGACATCATCCGGCGGATCTTGACGTCCTCGCCGATGTAGTCCTTGTAGAGCTTGTCCGCGAACCAGCGGGACTTCCAGTCGGTCGAGATACCGAGCCGGAACCCGTGCGGGTGAACCTTCTGACCCATTACTCCGCGCCCTCCGTGTTGCTCTGCGCCTCGGCCGGCGCGGCCTTCTTCGCCGGAGCCGTCTTCTTCGCGGCCTTACGCGGTGCGGCCGGCGCGACGGCCTCGACCGCCACCGTGATGTGGCAGGTGCGCTTGCGGATCCGGTACGCCCGGCCCTGCGCCCGCGGCTGGAACCGCTTCATCGTCGGGCCCTCGTCCACGAACGCCTCGCTGACGAGCAGCGCGTCGGGGTCCAGCCGCTCGTTGTTCTCCGCGTTGGCGATCGCGCTCGCGAGCACCTTGTACACCTGCTCGCTCGCAGCCTGCGGCGCGAACTGCAGCACCGTGAGCGCCTCCTTCGCGGGCAGGCCGCGGACGAGGTTGACCACCCGGCGCGCCTTCATCGGCGAGATGCGCACGTGCCGCGCAACCGCCCGCGCGCCCGGAAGCACCGGAGCGTCGCCCTTTCCTGGCATCGCTGTAACCCCTTGATCCTCTATCCGTATGCCCGCGGCGTCAGCGCCGACGGCTCTTCCGGTCGTCCTTCTCGTGACCCTTGAACGTACGGGTCAAAGCGAACTCGCCGAGCTTGTGCCCGACCATCGCCTCGGTAACGAACACCGGGACGTGCTTGCGCCCGTCGTGCACGGCGATCGTGTGCCCGAGCATCTCCGGGATGATCATCGAGCGCCGCGACCAGGTCTTGATGACGTTCTTGGTGCCCTTGTCGTTCTGCGTCTCCACCTTCTTCATCAGGTGGTCGTCTACGAACGGGCCCTTCTTCAGGCTGCGAGGCATAAGTCAGCTCTCCTGTTAGCCGCGCTTGCGGGTGGCGTAGCGGCGGCGGACGATCAGCCGGTCACTCGGCTGGCCCTTACGACGGGTGCGGCCCTCGGGCTTACCCTGCGGGTTGACCGGGTGGCGACCACCGGAGGTCTTACCCTCACCACCACCATGCGGGTGGTCGACGGGGTTCATGGCGACACCACGGACGGTCGGGCGCTTGCCCTTCCACCGCATACGGCCGGCCTTACCCCAGTTGATGTTCGACTGGTCGGCGTTGCCGATCTCGCCCACGCTCGCGCGGCAGCGCACGTCGACCCGCCGGATCTCACCGGACGGCATGCGCAGGGTCGCGTACGCGCCCTCCCGGCCGAGCAGCTGGATGCCGACGCCGGCCGAGCGGGCCAGCTTGGCGCCGCCACCCGGACGCAGCTCCACGTTGTGCACGGTGGTACCGACCGGGATGTTGCGCAGCGGCAGGTTGTTGCCCGGCTTGATGTCGGCGCTCGGACCCGACTCCACGGTGTCGCCCTGCTTCAGATCCTTCGGCGCGATGATGTAACGCTTCTCGCCGTCGGCGTAGTGCAGCAGCGCGATACGCGCGGTGCGGTTCGGGTCGTACTCGATGTGGGCGACCTTCGCCGGCACGCCGTCCTTGTCGACCCGCTTGAAGTCGATCAGACGGTACTGGCGCTTGTGCCCACCACCGTGGTGACGCGTGGTGATCCGGCCGTGGGCGTTGCGTCCGCCCTTCTTCGGCAGCGGAGCCAGGAGCGACTTCTCGGGCGTCGATCGGGTGATCTCGGCGAAGTCGGCGACGCTGGAGCCGCGCCGGCCCGGCGTCGTCGGCTTGTACTTACGGATAGCCATTGTCTACACCCCTCAGCTGACCGGGCCGCCGAAGGCCTCGATACGGTCACCGTCAGCCAGCTTCACCATCGCCCGCTTGGTGTCCTTGCGCTTACCGAACCCGGTACGGGTGCGCTTGCGCTTGCCCTCGCGGTTGAGCGTGTTGACCGTCAGGACACGGACGTTGAAGATCTGCTGGATAGCGATCTTGATCTCGGTCTTGTTCGCGTCCGGGTGCACCATGAAGGTGTACCAGTTGCGGTTCAGCTCGCTGTAGCTCTTCTCCGAGACGACCGGCGCCACGATGATGTCGCGCGGGTCGGCGATCGTGCTCACTTGCCACCCTCCTCGGTGGTCTCGGCGGGAACGCCCAGGAACTCGTCCAGCGCGTCCTTGGTGAAGACCACGTCGTCGGCCACCAGCACGTCGTACGTGTTCAGCTGGCCGGCCTCGATCAGGTGCACCCGCGGCTCGTTGCGCAGCGACACCCAGTTCAGCTCGTCGATGCTGCTCAGCACGACCAGGACCCGGCGGGCCTCGGTCAGCTTCGCCAGGGTGGCCAGGGCCGCCTTGGTCGACGGCTTCTCGCCCGAGACGAACGCCTCGACGACGTGCACCTGCCCGGCGCGCGCCCGGTCGGAGAGGGCGCCACGCAGCGCGGCGGCCTTCATCTTCTTCGGGGTCCGCTGGCTGTAGTCGCGCGGCACGGGACCGTGCACGACGCCACCGCCGGCGAACTGCGGCGCGCGGATCGAGCCCTGGCGGGCACGACCGGTGCCCTTCTGCTTGTAGGGCTTCTTGCCGCCACCGGCGACCTCGCCGCGGGTCTTGGCCTTGTGCGTGCCCTGCCGGGCCGCCGCCAGCTGCGCCACCACGACCTGGTGCATCAGCGCGACGTTGGCCTGCACGTCGAAGATGTCGGCCGGCAGCTCGACCGAGCCGCTCTTCGCCCCTTCGACGTTGAGAACGTCAACGGTGCTCACTTGGCCACACCGCCCTTCTTCGCCTTGGTCTTGGCCGCCGTGCGGACCAGAACCACCGCGCCCTTGGGACCGGGGATGGCGCCACGGACGAGCAGCAGGTTGTTCTCGGTGTCGACCGCCTGGACGGTCAGGTTCTGGACGGTGTAGCGCACGCCACCCATCCGGCCGGCCATCCGGGTGCCCTTGAAGACACGACCCGGGGTGGCGCAGGCGCCGATCGAGCCGGGCGAGCGGTGCTTGCGCTCGACACCGTGGCTGGCGCGCAGACCGTGGAAGCCGTGCCGCTTCATCGGGCCGGCGTAGCCCTTGCCCTTGGTCCGGCCGGTCACGTCGATCGACATGCCCGCCGGGAACTCCTCGACCGTGACCTCCTGGCCGAGCGAGTAGTCGGCGGCGTCGCCGGTGCGCAGCTCCACGATGTGCCGGCGCGGCGCGATGTCCGCCTTGGCGTAGTGCCCGCTGATCGGCTTCTTCACCTTGCGCGGGTCGATCGTGCCGTACGCCAGCTGGACCGCCGAGTAACCGTCCTTGCCGGCGTCACGAATCTGGCTGATGACGCACGGGCCGGCCTCCACCACGGTCACGGGCACAACACGGTTGTTGTCCCAGACCTGGGTCATGCCGAGCTTTGCGCCCAGGATCCCCTTAACTTGCCTGTCCATTTGTCCGGTCCCTACAGCTTGATCTCGATGTCGACGCCAGCCGGCAGGTCGAGGCGCATGAGCGAGTCGACCGTCTTGGGGGTCGGGTCGATGATGTCGATCAGCCGCTTGTGCGTACGCATCTCGAAGTGCTCGCGCGAGTCCTTGTACTTGTGCGGCGAGCGGATGACGCAGTAACGGTTGATCTCAGTTGGCAGCGGCACCGGGCCAGCGACCTGCGCCCCGGTACGCGTCACCGTCTCGACGATCTTCCGAGCCGAGGAGTCGACGACCTCGTGGTCATAGGCCTTGAGCCGGATGCGGATCTTCTGTCCCGCCATGGTGGCTTCTGTTCCTTCTCTCGATGCCGCTGTGTTGCGGGCACCTGTACCGGCTGGTACAGGTCCACTTCGCCGACCCCCGCGGTCGGGCGTGTCGCGCCCTCGGGCCAGGCTCCGCCTCGGGTTCCGGGGCGTTCCGACCATGCGGTGGGTCAAGGCGCCGATCGCGCTATCGCGACCTGAACGCCGTGCGAGGGTGGTTGGCGGTCTGGCCGCCAACCACCCCGCGCTCGACTGTCTCACCGTCCGGAGGTTCAGCTCAGCCGAACACGGACGGCCAACTGCCGTTACGCAACCTGACTAGTATGCCGCACGACCAGCGGGCGGTCTAATCGGGGTTACCTAGTTCACTTGACGATCTTGGTGACGAACCCGGCGCCGACGGTGCGGCCACCCTCGCGGATCGCGAACTTGAGGTTCTCCTCCATGGCGATGGGCTGGATCAGCTTCACCGCCATGGTGGTGTTGTCACCCGGCATGACCATCTCGGTGCCCTCGGGGAGCGTAACGACACCGGTGACGTCCGTGGTCCGGAAGTAGAACTGCGGACGGTAGTTCTGGAAGAACGGGGTGTGCCGGCCACCCTCCTCCTTGGAGAGGATGTAGACGGTCGCCTCGAACTCCGTGTGCGGGGTCGTCGTGCCCGGCTTGATGACCACCATGCCGCGCTCGACGTCCTCGCGCTTGATGCCACGCAGCAGCAGACCGACGTTCTCACCCGCGCGGGCCTCGTCGAGCAGCTTGCGGAACATCTCGATGCCGGTGACGACCGTCTTCGTCGACTTCTCGCGAATACCGACGATCTCCACCTCCTCGTTCGGCTTGAGCACGCCACGCTCGGCGCGGCCGGTGACGACGGTGCCACGACCGGTGATCGTGAAGACGTCCTCGATCGGCATCAGGAACGGCTTCTCGGTCTCGCGCTCCGGCTGCGGGATCGCGGTGTCGACCGCGGTCATCAGGTCCAGCAGCTTCTGGGTCCACTCGGGGTCGCCCTCGAGGGCCTTCAGCGCCGAGACCCGGACGACCGGCAGGTCGTCACCCGGGTACTCCTGCGAGGAGAGCAGCTCGCGAACCTCGAGCTCGACGAGCTCCAGGAGCTCCTCGTCGTCGACCATGTCGCTCTTGTTGAGCGCCACGACGATGTAGGGCACGCCGACCTGGCGGGCCAGCAGCACGTGCTCGCGGGTCTGCGGCATCGGGCCGTCGGTCGCCGCGACCACCAGGATCGCGCCGTCCATCTGCGCGGCACCGGTGATCATGTTCTTGATGTAGTCGGCGTGACCGGGGCAGTCGACGTGCGCGTAGTGCCGCGCCTCGGTCTGGTACTCGACGTGCGCGATCGAGATCGTGATGCCGCGGGCCTTCTCCTCCGGCGCCTTGTCGATCTCGTCGAACGGCGTGTACGGGTTCAGGTCCGGGTACTGGTCGTGCAGGACCTTGGTGATGGCCGCCGTCAGCGTCGTCTTACCGTGGTCGATGTGACCAATGGTGCCGATGTTGACGTGCGGCTTAGTCCGCTCGAACTTCGCCTTCGCCACTGGTGTCCTCCTGTGGACTGTTTGGTTCGTACGCCCGGCGCGCCGTTCGGCGCTTAGGACTCTGTCGACAGCCTTTCCGGCCTTCCGGCCGGAGAGCTTTTCGTGGGTTCTGCGGCGATGAAGCCTACAGGCCCGGTCTCACGCAACTCGACGTGGTGGTCGCGGGCGGGGAGAACCCTCCCGCGACCACTCACGGTCATCAGCTCAGGTGAGCGTCACTCACCCGTCGCCTTGGCGATGATCTCCTTGGCCACGTTGGTCGGAACCTCGGCGTAGGAGTCGAACTGCATGCTGTAGCTAGCCCGGCCCTGGGTCTTCGACCGCAGGTCGCCGACGTAGCCGAACATCTCCGACAACGGCACCAGGGCGCGGACGACGCGGGCACCGCCGCGCTCCTCCATCGCCTGGATGATGCCGCGGCGGGAGTTGAGGTCGCCGATGACGTCACCCATGTTCTCCTCAGGAGTGGTGACTTCAACGGCCATCATCGGCTCGAGCAGCGCCGGGTCGGCCTTGCGAGCCGCCTCCTTCAGCGCCATCGAACCAGCGATCTTGAACGCCATCTCGGACGAGTCGACCTCGTGGTACTGACCGTCCACCAGGGTCAGCTTGACACCCACCAGCGGGAAGCCGGCGAGAATGCCGTACTGCATCGCGTCCTGGGCACCCGCGTCCACCGAGGGGATGAACTCCCGGGGGACGCGGCCACCGGTGACGGCGTTCGCGAACTCGTAGGTCGGCGAGTCGTTGTCCAGCGGCAGCGGCTCCAGGCTGATGATGACCCGAGCGTACTGGCCGGAGCCACCGGTCTGCTTCTTGTGGGTGTACTCGACCTTCTCCACCGTACGGCGGATGGTCTCGCGGTACGCCACCTGCGGCTTACCGATGTTGGCCTCGACGTTGAACTCGCGGCGCATCCGGTCGACCAGGATGTCCAGGTGCAGCTCACCCATGCCGGAGATGACCGTCTGACCGGTCTCCTCGTCCAGCTTGACGCGGAAGGTCGGGTCCTCCTCGGCCAGCCGCTGGATGGCGGTGCTGAGCTTCTCCTGGTCGGCCTTGGTCTTCGGCTCGATGGCGACCTCGATGACCGGCTCCGGGAAGGTCATCGACTCGAGGATGACCGGGTTCGCCGGCTCGGAAAGGGTGTCACCGGTGGTGGTCTGCTTCAGACCCTGGACCGCGATGATGTCGCCAGCCTTGGCGGAGCTGCGCTCCTCCCGCTTGTTGGCGTGCATCTGGTAGATCTTGCCGATCCGCTCCTTGCGGTCCTTCGTGGAGTTGATCACCTGAGCGCCCGACTCGACCACACCGGAGTAGACCCGGACGTAGGTCAGCTTGCCGAGGTGCTTGTCGGTCTGGATCTTGAACGCCAGCGCGGAGAACGGCTCCGAGGTGGAGGGCTTCCGCTGCAGCGGGGTCTCACCGTCGGTCGCGGTGCCCTCGATCGCCGGAACGTCCAGCGGCGACGGCAGGTAGTCGACCACGGCGTCCAGCATCGGCTGGATGCCCTTGTTCTTGAACGCCGAGCCGCAGAGCACCGGGTTGGCCTTGCCGGCGATGGTGGCCCGCCGGATGGCGGCCTTGATCGCCTCGACGGAGATCTCCTCGCCCTCCAGGTACCGCTCCATCACCGCGTCGTCGACGTCGGCCAGGGTCTCCATCAGCTTCTCGCGCCACTCGGCCGCGGCGTCGGCCAGCTCGGCCGGGATCTCCTCGACCGCGTAGTCCTCGCCCTTCTTGGTCTCCCCGCGCCAGGTGAGGGCGCGCATGCCGATCAGGTCGACGACGCCGATGTGCTCGGCCTCGGTACCGATCGGGATCTGGAGCACCAGCGGGGTCGCGTTCAGCCGGTCGATCATCATCTGCACGCAGCGGAAGAAGTCGGCACCGGTCCGGTCGAGCTTGTTGACGAAGCACATCCGCGGGACGTTGTACTTGTCCGCCTGACGCCAGACGTTCTCCGTCTGCGGCTCCACGCCGGCGACGCCGTCGTACACGGCGACCGCACCGTCCAGCACCCGCAGCGACCGCTCCACCTCGACCGTGAAGTCGACGTGGCCGGGCGTGTCGATGATCTGGATCGTGTGGCCCTTCCACTCCGCCTTGGTGGCGGCGGAAGTGATGGTGATACCGCGCTCCTGCTCCTGCTCCATCCAGTCCATGACGGCAGCGCCCTCGTGGACCTCACCGATCTTGTACGTGATACCGGTGTAGAACAGGATTCGCTCGGTGGTAGTGGTCTTACCGGCATCGATGTGCGCCATGATGCCGATGTTGCGTACGTTGGCGAGCGCGTCTGCGGCGGCCACTTCAATCCCTACTTATCGTCGTCTCGACTCAACTGGTGGCGGTTCCGGCGCCTGGTGGGCGCCGGAACCTCAGGTGTTACCAGCGGTAGTGCGCGAAGGCCTTGTTGGACTCGGCCATCTTGTGCGTGTCCTCACGCCGCTTGACGGCGGCACCGAGGCCGTTGCTCGCGTCCAGCAGCTCGTTCATCAGCCGCTCGACCATGGTCTTCTCACGACGGGCGCGCGAGTAGGTCACCAGCCAGCGCAGACCGAGGGTGGTCGCACGGGCGGGCCGGACCTCGACCGGAACCTGGTAGGTCGCGCCACCGACACGGCGGCTGCGGACCTCGAGGGTCGGCTTCACGTTGTCCATTGCCCGCTTGAGCGTCACGACGGGGTCGGTGCCGGACTTCTCGCGGCAGCCCTCGAGGGCCGCGTACACGATGCTCTCGGCGAGCTGACGCTTGCCGCGCAGCAGAATCTTGTTCACCAGCTGGGTGACCAGCGGCGAGTTGTACACCGGGTCAGCGACCAGCGGCCGCCGCGGAGCGGGTCCCTTACGCGGCATGTCAGCTCTTCTCCTTCTTCGCGCCGTAACGGCTACGCGCCTGCTTACGGTTACGAACGCCCTGGGTGTCCAGCGAGCCGCGGACGATCTTGTAACGCACGCCGGGGAGGTCCTTCACACGACCGCCACGGACGAGCACGATCGAGTGCTCCTGGAGGTTGTGCCCGACGCCCGGGATGTAGGCGGTCACCTCGATCTGGCTGCTGAGCTTGACACGAGCGACCTTGCGCAGCGCCGAGTTCGGCTTCTTCGGGGTGGTGGTGTACACGCGGGTGCACACGCCGCGCCGCTGGGGGGACCCCTTCAGCGCAGGGGTCTTCGTCTTGGTCGTCTTGGCCTGGCGGCCCTTTCGGACCAACTGCTGAATGGTGGGCACCGGGTTTCTCCGCTCCCTTCGGCCGCTGCGAGGCGACCGCGCCGTCTGCTCGTTAGCCGGCCTGATGGACGGCTCTCCTACCTTCCAACCGGGGCCACCTGACGGGGTCCCAGCACCCGCGGTCGGGCGTGTCGCCCGGGTCGCGGTCCCGGCGTCCGGCGCTCGCGCGCTACCGGGTCTGTCCACCGGCACGCGATTCGCCCCGAGCCGGCTCTTTGGCTTGTTCCGTGCCATCGCTCGATCTCCGGAACACCGGCCCCAGCGCACGCACGAGTTGCCCGGGCTGGCCCGGGCACAAGAGGAAAGGGTACCTACCACAGTCGCCCAGGTCAAAACGGAGTGGTCCGCCGAACCACGCCACCGCGGCCGTCGGGGTCCGTCCCGCCTGCGCACCCCTGATGGGCACCTTAACGAACACAAGTGTACCGGCTCCCCAGGCGTACGGCCCGTCAGCCCCGTGAGCCCGCCACCACCCCACCGTCACCGGTCATCACGATCCGGACAGCCGCGCCGCGCCTGGCACGGCCGGAACATCCGGTCGGCTTCCCCCGCCGCTCACCCGGCGCCGACGCACCCCCGCCCGGATCGGCACGGCGCGAGCGGTGACACGGGTCACCCGCGGTACGGACGAGAAGTACGCCTCGGTCGGGTCCGGTTCCCCCGCCCTCACCGGTGCCGTTCCCGGCCCCGCCGGGCAGCCGACCTCCCGCCGGTGGTCAGCTCAGCGAGAGCAGCAGCGCCAGCCCCAGCCCGATCAGGGAGAGCACCAGTCCGGCCCCGCCACAGCTGACCCCGGACACGGCCAGCCCCCGGCCGGTGAACCGGACGGCCGGCGGCGGCAGCGGCCGGCGGATCTGCCGCAGCGCCAGCATCCCGGCGGCGATCGCACCGGCCCCGGTGAGTACGCCGAGCAGGGCGAACGCACCGGCCGCCCAGACGCCCGTCCAGCTGCCCCCGGTCGCGCCGAAGCAGATGACCAGGACCGACACGAGAATCGAGGCGATGCCCGCCACCAGCGCGCCGACCGCCAGCCCGGAGGTGACCGGCGGTACCTGCAGGTGCACCACCCCGAACGGGGTGCCGGCCACCGGCTCCACCCGCTTCGGCGCCAGCGGCTGGGCGTCGCTGGGCGGCGGCACACGCGGAACCGGTGGAGCACCCCAGCTCGGCGCTCCCGGCGCAGCCCCGCTCGGCCCTCCCGGCGCTCCCCACGGGCCGGGCCCGGCAGGTGTCGGCGCACCCCAAGCGGCGGGACCGGGCGGGACGCCCGGGCCAGGCGAAACCGGCGCGCCCCACTGGGGCAGCCCTTGACCGGGCGCAGGCGCACCCCATCCGGGCGGCCCGGACGGCCCACCCTGACCTGGCGAAGCAGGCGCACCCCAACCGGACGGCTCGCCCTGACCCGGCGCACCCCAGCCGGGTGGCGCGGGCTGACCCGGTGACGCGGGCGCACCCCAACCGGGCTGCGCGGCCGGCCGACCCGAGGCCCAGGGGGACGTGGCGGGAGTCTGCGGCGAGGCGGCCGACGGTGCCCCGGATCCAGCGTGCCCGGACGCATCGGCGTCCTCCGGGAGGTCGGACGGCCGCAGGTGGTCATCCGACGGGGGCCGCGCCGGTTCCGTCACGAGTGCCTCCTCCTTGACTTCGGCCGCCACCGACGCGACGGACAGGAGCCAGGCTACCGCCGGGGCTGGTGCCGACCGCGCCCGAGCGCGGACCCCTCCCCCGGATCAGTCGACGTTCGACGGGTAGTCGTGCCCGATCGGCGCGTGGGCCAGCCGGACCACCGCGATCACCACCAGTGCCACCAGGGCGACCGCTGCGAGCAGCAGCCCGGTCCAGGCCAACCGCTCCCCCCGCCGCAGCCACATGGCACCGGTGAGGAAACCACCCGAGGCGTACGCCTCACGGCGCGCCTGCCGGGAGAGTTGCAGCGCCACGGTGGCCGGCACGACCCCGCCGATGAAGAGGCCGGTCAGCGCGGCGATCAGTCCGAGCGCGAACACCGCCCGGGTCTTCGTGGCGCGGACCGGCTCAGGGTCGAGCGGATGGCGCGGCTCCTGCTGGGCGACGGGCGCCTGCCCCGGCGCGGTGGTCATGGTCCCCATCATGCCCCGGTTGGTCCGGCACCGTGACCTCAGCCGCCGGCCCGGTAGTTACGGCCCGGCCCGGACGCCGCTAGGTTCCCACCGGCGGGAGCCGCCGCGTACCCGGTCGAGCGCCGGGGACGACCGGGGCCAGTCCGGGTCCTCCGGCCGGGCGGGGGCGGACCAACCAGGCCGGGTCAGCCGCCGGGGCCGGGATCGGCCTCGTTCCCCACCGACCTCCTCCACGAAGCCGTAGCAGGCGAAGGTGGAAGGAACAGGTCGTCGAGCCCTCCCCGATCAGCTCGCCGGCCTGGGTGGCGGTCAGGGGCCCGGCGCCACCAGAAACGACGAGGCCCCCGGCGGATGCCGGGGGCCTCGTCGTGCGTGCTGTTTAGCGGTACGACCCGAAGTCGAAGTCGTCCAGCGGCACGGCCTGCCCGCTGGCCGGCCCGAATCCGTAGTCGGTCTCCGGGTAGCCGGTCATCGAGTAGACCTTGGCCTTCGCCTCCTCGGTCGGCTCGACCCGGACGTTGCGGTACTTGCTGATGCCCGTACCGGCCGGGATGAGCTTACCGATGATCACGTTCTCCTTGAGGCCGATCAGCGAGTCGCTGCGGGCGTGGATCGCCGCGTCCGTCAGCACCCGGGTGGTCTCCTGGAAGGAGGCCGCCGACAGCCAGGAGTCAGTGGCCAGCGAGGCCTTGGTGATACCCATCAGCACCGGACGACCCGCGGCGGGCTCGCCGCCCTCGGAGACGAGTCGGCGGTTCTCCGACTCGAAGAGCGCCCGGTCGACCAGCACACCCGGCAGGAACTCGGTCGAGCCGGAGTCGATGACCGTCACCCGCTTGAGCATCTGGCGGATGATGATCTCGATGTGCTTGTCGTGGATGAGCACACCCTGCGAGCGGTAGACCTCCTGGACCTCCTGGGTCAGGTGGACCTGGACCGCGCGCGGGCCGAGGATGCGCAGCAGCTCGTGCGGATCGATGGTGCCCTCGGTGAGCTTCTCGCCGACCTCGACGTGGTCACCGTCGTGGGCCCGCAGCTTCACCCGCTTCGAGATCTTGTCGTACACGATCTCGTCGCTGCCGTCGTCCGGGATCACGATGATCTTCCGCGACCGCTCGCCGTCCTCGATCCGGACCCGGCCCGGGGTGTCGGCGATGGGCGCCTTACCCTTCGGGACCCGAGCCTCGAAGATCTCCTGGACACGTGGCAGACCCTGGGTGATGTCCTCACCCGCGACACCACCGGTGTGGAAGGTACGCATCGTCAGCTGCGTACCCGGCTCACCGATGGACTGGGCGGCGATGATGCCGACCGCCTCACCGATGTCGACCGACTTGCCGGTCGGCAGCGAACGGCCGTAGCAGGCCGCGCACACGCCCAGCTTCGACTCACAGGTGAGCACGCTGCGCACCCGGACGGTCTCCACCCCGGCCGCGACGATCTTGTCGACGCCGATGGAGTTGATGTCCTGACCCCGCTCGGCGACGACGGTGCCGTCCGGCCCCTTGATGTCGTCGGCGAGGGTCCGGGCGTGCACGCTGGTCTCAGCGTGCGTGTGCACGACCAGCTTCCCGTCGATCCGCTCGCCGATCTGCATCGGGATGGCCCGGTCAGTGCCGCAGTCCTCCTCGCGGATGATGACGTCCTGCGACACGTCCACCAGACGACGGGTCAGGTAACCCGAGTCGGCGGTACGCAGCGCGGTGTCGGCGAGACCCTTACGGGCACCGTGCGTGGAGATGAAGTACTCCAGCACGGAGAGACCCTCCCGGTACGACGCCTTGATGGGCCGCGGGATGATCTCACCCTTCGGGTTGGCCACCAGACCACGGATCGCCGCGATCTGCCGGAGCTGGAGCAGGTTACCGCGAGCACCCGAGTTGATCATCTTCCACAGCGGGTTCTCCTGCGGCAGCGCGGTGTCCATCTCCTTGGCGACCTCGTTGGTCGCCTTGGTCCAGATCTCGATGAGCTCGCCGCGACGCTCCTCGGCGGTCATCAGACCACGCTGGTACTGCTTGTCGATCCGGTCGGCTTCCTTCTCGTACCGCTCCAGGATCTCCGCCTTGCGCGGCGGAGCGATGACGTCCTCCATGCCGATCGTCACGCCGGACCAGGTGGCCCAGTGGAAACCGGCCTCCTTGAGCCCGTCCAGGGTGGCCGCGAGGGCCACCTTCGGGAAGCGCTCGGCGAGGTCGTTGACGATCGCGGAGAGCTGACCCTTGCGGATCTCGTAGTTCACGAAGCGGTAGCCCGGGGGCAGCGTCTCGTTGAACAGGACCCGGCCGAGCGTGGTCTCCACGGTCACGGTCTCGCCCTCGGACCAGCCCTCGGGCGCCACCCACGGCTCGGCGCCGGCGCCGTTGTCGACCCCGACGATGCCCCGCAGCCGGATCTTCACCGGAGCCTGCAGGTGCAGCTCGCCGTTGTCGTACGCCATCCGCGCCTCGGCGTCCGAGCTGAACGCCCGGCCCGCACCCTTCTCATCGGTGGTGAGGTGGGTGAGGTGGTAGAGGCCGATGACCATGTCCTGGGTGGGCATGGTGACCGGCTTGCCGTCGGCCGGCTTGAGGATGTTGTTCGACGACAGCATGAGGATCCGCGCCTCGGCCTGGGCCTCGGCGGACAGCGGCACGTGGACCGCCATCTGGTCACCGTCGAAGTCGGCGTTGAACGCGGTGCAGACCAGCGGGTGGATCTGGATGGCCTTGCCCTCGACCAGCTGCGGCTCGAATGCCTGGATGCCCAGCCGGTGCAGGGTGGGCGCCCGGTTGAGCAGCACCGGGTGCTCGCCGATGACCTCTTCCAGCACGTCCCACACGACCGGGCGCTGGCGCTCGACCATCCGCTTGGCGGACTTGATGTTCTGCGCGTGGTTGAGGTCCACCAGCCGCTTCATCACGAACGGCTTGAACAGCTCCAGGGCCATCTGCTTGGGCAGACCGCACTGGTGCAGCTTGAGCTTCGGGCCGACCACGATGACCGAACGGCCGGAGTAGTCGACGCGCTTGCCCAGCAGGTTCTGGCGGAACCGGCCCTGCTTGCCCTTGAGCATGTCGGACAGCGACTTCAGCGGACGGTTACCCGGGCCGGTGACCGGCCGGCCGCGGCGGCCGTTGTCGAACAGCGCGTCGACGGCCTCCTGTAGCATCCGCTTCTCGTTGTTGACGATGATCTCGGGCGCGCCGAGGTCGATCAGCCGCTTGAGGCGGTTGTTCCGGTTGATCACCCGGCGGTACAGGTCGTTCAGGTCGGAGGTCGCGAAGCGGCCACCGTCCAGCTGCACCATCGGACGCAGGTCCGGCGGGATGACCGGAACGCAGTCCAGCACCATGCCGAGCGGCGAGTTGCGGGTGTTCAGGAACGCCGAAACGACCTTGAGCCGCTTGAGCGCCCGGATCTTCCGCTGGCCCTTGCCGGTACGGATGGTCTCGCGGAGGCTCTCCGCCTCGGCGTCGAGGTCCATGTTCTGCACCAGGGCCTTGATCGCCTCGGCGCCCATGGCACCCGTGAAGTACTCGCCGAACCGGTCCCGCAGCTCGCGGTAGAGCAGCTCGTCGGTGACCAGCTGCTTCGGCTCGAGCTTGCGGAAGGTGTCCAGCACCTCGTCGAGGCGGTCGATCTCGCGCTGGGCCCGGTCGCGGATCTGGCGCATCTCGCGCTCTCCGCCCTCCTTGACCTTGCGCCGGACGTCCGCCTTGGCACCCTCGGCCTCCAGCTCGGCCAGGTCGGCCTCGAGCTTGGCGGCCCGCTTCTCGATCTCCGAGTCACGGCTGTTCTCGGACTGCCGCTTCTCGGCCAGGATCTCGTTCTCGATCGTCGAGAGGTCGCGGTGACGCGACTCGGTGTCCACGCTCGTCACGACGTACGAGGCGAAGTAGATGATCTTCTCGAGGTCCTTGGGGGCGAGGTCCAGCAGGTAGCCCAGCCGGCTCGGCACGCCCTTGAAGTACCAGATGTGGGTGACCGGAGCGGCCAGCTCGATGTGGCCCATCCGCTCACGGCGGACCTTGGACCGGGTCACCTCGACGCCGCAGCGCTCGCAGATGATGCCCTTGAACCGGACCCGCTTGTACTTACCGCAGTAGCACTCCCAGTCCCGCTGCGGACCGAAGATCTTCTCGCAGAAGAGCCCGTCCTTCTCCGGCTTCAGGGTGCGGTAGTTGATCGTCTCCGGCTTCTTGACCTCGCCGTGCGACCACTGACGGATGTCGTCGGCGGTCGCCAGCCCAATTCGCAACTCGTCGAAAAAGTTGACGTCGAGCACGTTATATATCCCTCACACGTCGCTTGTTGCGCCAGCAGCTCACCGGGGTCGGGTCCCGGGGGCGGTCGCCCGCCCCCGGAACCTCGACGTCACACTTCCTCGACCGAGCTCGGCTCGCGCCGGGACAGGTCGATGCCCAGCTCCTCGGCGGCCCGGAACACCTCGTCGTCGGTCTCGCGCATCTCCAGGGCCACGCCGTCACTCGAGAGCACCTCAACGTTGAGGCAGAGCGACTGCAGCTCCTTGAGCAGCACCTTGAACGACTCCGGGATGCCCGGCTCCGGGATGTTCTCGCCCTTGACGATGGCCTCGTAGACCTTCACCCGGCCGAGAACGTCGTCGGACTTGATCGTCAGCAGCTCCTGCAGGGCGTACGCGGCACCGTAGGCCTGCATTGCCCAGCACTCCATCTCACCGAAGCGCTGGCCACCGAACTGCGCCTTACCACCCAGCGGCTGCTGCGTGATCATCGAGTACGGACCGGTCGACCGAGCGTGGATCTTGTCGTCGACCAGGTGGTTGAGCTTCAGGATGTAGACGTAGCCGACCGCGATCGCGTCCGGGATCGGCTCGCCGGAGCGACCGTCGAAGAGTCGCGCCTTGCCGCTGCGGCCGATCAGCTGCTGGCCGTCCCGGTTGGGCAGGGTCGACTCGAGCAGACCGGAGATCTCCGCCTCGCGGGCACCGTCGAAGACCGGGGTGGCCACGTTGGTGTCCGGCTCGGACTCGTCAGCGCCGATCGACTTGAGCTGCCGCTTCCACTCCTCGTCCTCGCCCTCGACCTTCCAGCCGGTCTTGGCCACCCAGCCGAGGTGCGTCTCCAGCACCTGGCCGATGTTCATCCGGCTCGGCACACCCAGCGGGTTGAGCACGATGTCGACCGGGGTGCCGTCCTCGAGGAACGGCATGTCCTCGATCGGGAGGATCTTGGAGATGACGCCCTTGTTGCCGTGACGGCCGGCGAGCTTGTCGCCGTCCTGGATCTTCCGCTTCTGGGCGACGTAGACCCGGACCAGCTCGTTGACGCCCGGGGGCAGCTCGTCGCCGTCCTCCCGGGAGAAGGTACGCACGCCGATGACCGTGCCGGTCTCACCGTGCGGCACCTTCAGCGAGGTGTCCCGAACCTCACGCGCCTTCTCACCGAAGATCGCGCGAAGCAGCCGCTCCTCCGGGGTCAGCTCGGTCTCACCCTTCGGAGTGACCTTGCCGACCAGGATGTCGCCGGGGACGACCTCGGCGCCGATCCGGATGATGCCGCGCTCGTCGAGGTCGGCGAGCATCTCCTCGCTGACGTTCGGGATGTCGCGGGTGATCTCCTCCGGGCCGAGCTTGGTGTCCCGAGCGTCGACCTCGTGCTCCTCGATGTGGATCGAGGTGAGCACGTCCTGCTGCACGAGGCGCTGCGACAGGATGATCGCGTCCTCGTAGTTGTGGCCCTCCCAGGTCATGAACGCCACGAGCAGGTTGCGCCCGAGCGCCATCTCGCCCTCGTCGGTGCACGGACCGTCGGCGATGACCTGGCCGGCCTCGACGCGGTCGCCCTCGTAGACCACCGGCTTCTGGTTGACGCAGGAGCCGGCGTTGGAACGGCGGAACTTGTGCAGCAGGTACGTCCGGCGGTGGCCGTCGTCCTGGTGGACGGTGATGTAGTCGGCGCAGAGGTCCTCGATCACGCCACCGACCTCGGCGACCACCACGTCACCGGCGTCGACGGCGGCCCGGTACTCCATGCCCGTACCGACCAGCGGCGACTCGGCCTTGACCAGCGGCACCGCCTGGCGCTGCATGTTCGCGCCCATGAGCGCGCGGTTGGCGTCGTCGTGCTCGAGGAACGGGATCATCGCCGTCGCGACCGAGACCATCTGCCGCGGCGAGACGTCCATGTAGTCCACGGCCCCGGGCGCGACGTCCTCGGTCTCGCCGCCCTTACGGCGGACCAGGACGCGGTCCTCGGCGAAGGAACCGTCGGCCTTCAGCGGCGCGTTGGCCTGCGCCTTGACGTACCGGTCCTCCTCGTCCGCGGTCAGGTAGTCGACCTGGTCGGTGACCCGACCGTCGACGACCTTCCGGTACGGCGTCTCGATGAAGCCGAACGGGTTGACCCGGGCGAAGGTGGCGAGCGCGCCGATCAGACCGATGTTCGGGCCTTCCGGCGTCTCGATCGGGCACATCCGGCCGTAGTGGGACGAGTGCACGTCACGGACCTCGAAGCCGGCCCGTTCCCGGGACAGACCACCCGGGCCGAGCGCGCTCAGCCGGCGCCGGTGGGTCAGGCCCGCCAGCGGGTTGGTCTGGTCCATGAACTGGGACAGCTGCGACGTACCGAAGAACTCCTTGATCGCCGCCACCACCGGGCGGATGTTGATCAGGGTCTGCGGCGTGATCGCCTCGACGTCCTGGGTGGTCATCCGCTCGCGGACGACCCGCTCCATGCGGGACAGGCCGACCCGAACCTGGTTCTGGATCAGCTCGCCGACCGTACGCAGCCGCCGGTTGCCGAAGTGGTCGATGTCGTCGGCCTCGTAGCCGTCCTCAGCGGCGTGCAGCCGGCAGAGGTACTCCACGGTGGCGACGATGTCGTCCTCGGTCAGCGTGCCGGTGGTGATCGGCACGTCGATCTCGAGCTTCTTGTTGAACTTGTACCGACCGACCTTGGCCAGGTCGTACCGCTTCGGGTTGAAGAAGAGGTTGTCGAGCAGCGTCTGCGCGTTCTCACGCGTCGGCGGCTCGCCAGGGCGGAGCTTGCGGTAGATGTCGAGCAGCGCCTCGTCCTGGCCGGCGATGTGGTCCTTCTCGAGCGTGGTCATCATCAGCTCGGACCAGCCGAACCGCTCACGGATCTGCTCGTTCGACCATCCGATGGCCTTGAGCAGGACCGTGACGGCCTGCCGGCGCTTACGGTCGATACGGACGCCGACCGTGTCGCGCTTGTCGATGTCGAACTCCAGCCAGGCACCCCGACTCGGGATGACCTTGACGCTGGAGAGGTCGCGGTCGGAGGTCTTGTCCGGCTGCTTGTCGAAGTACACGCCCGGGGACCGGACGAGCTGGCTCACCACGACACGCTCGGTGCCGTTGATGATGAAGGTGCCCTTCGGCGTCATCATCGGGAAGTCACCCATGAACACCGTCTGGCTCTTGATCTCGCCAGTGGTGTTGTTGGTGAACTCCGCCGTCACGAAGAGCGGGGCGCAGTAGGTGAGGTCCTTCTCCTTGCACTCCTCGATCGAGGCCTTGACCTCGTCGAACCGCGGAGCGGAGAAGGAGAGCGACATGGTGCCGGAGAAGTCCTCAATGGGACTGATCTCGTCGAGGATCTCCGCGAGACCCGAGCGTGCGTGCGGGTCGTCCGACGACCGGCCCTGCCAAGCCTCGTTGCCGACCAGCCAGTCGAAGGACTCGGTCTGGATGGCGAGGAGGTTGGGGACCTCGAGGTGTTCGGTGATCCTGCCGAACGAAACTCGGCGGGGAGCGAATGCGCTCGACGTACGACTGGTCTTCGCAGGGCGGGAAGCTGCCAAGATGCGTCCTTCCGAGGACCGGTGCTGCAGAACGGCTGATACGCGTGCACTCCAATGACCCCACCAGAAATATCCGCAAACGGACATTTCCGAGCAGGGGTCAAGTCGGAAGGCAGCGCAAACTAGCAGTGTAGCCGAGAGGCTAACCGCTGTCCAGCCCACTCCGGCAGGTCATTGCGGAACGTGCTCCGGGCCCCCGGAAAACCGGGTGAACCGGGCCGCTCGGAACGCAATGTCCCTGCCGAGCCGCTCGGGTGCCGCGGCCGATGAGGCTGCCGCTTCGTTACCCGACTGGTGGCCGTCGCAAGCGCGGAAGGTCTTGCTGGTGTCAGCGTGCCTGGCGGCCCGGGGCCACGTCAAGGGGCCGCCCTCCGGCTCGCCGTGTCTTTCCCGCCGGCCCACCGGGCAGCCCGCCACCACCAGCCCACGCCGTACGGATGGACGCCCTGCTCAACCCGCTGTTGGCGGGGCGACCAACGCGGCGGGCGGCGACCCGTTGTCGGATCGCCGCCCGCCGTGGCGCAACATGTGCCCCGGCTCACGTGAGCCGGCCGCGCGAGGTGGTGCTCAGGTCACTTGAGGGTGACCTTGGCGCCCTCACCCTCGAGCTTGGCCTTGGCCTTGTCGGCGGTCTCCTTGTTGACCTTCTCCAGGACCGGCTTCGGCGCGCCCTCGACCAGGTCCTTGGCCTCCTTGAGGCCCAGGCCGGTCAGCTCACGCACGACCTTGATGACCTGGATCTTCTTGCCACCGTCGGCGTCGAGGATGACGTCGAACTCGTCCTTCTCCGGCTCGGCCTCGGCGGCAGCGCCGCCCTGGGCCGGCCCACCCGCGGCCACCGCGACCGGAGCGGCGGCGGTGACCTCGAAGGTCTCCTCGAACTGCTTCACGAACTCGGAGAGCTCGATCAGCGTCATCTCCTTGAACGCGTCAAGCAGCTCGTCGGTGCTGAGCTTCGCCATGTCTGGCGTCCTTTCTGAAAGTGAAAACTAAGAACGTGGGTGCGCCGGGTGGCCTCAGGCCGCCTCGGCGCCTTCCTTCTCGCGCTTGTCCTGCAGGGCAGCGGCCAGACGCGCGGTCTGGGCGAGCGGGGCCTGGAACAGGGCCGCGGCCTTGCTCAAGTTGCCCTTCATCGCGCCAGCCAGCTTCGCCAGCAGCACCTCACGGGACTCCAGGTCGGCGAGCTTCGTGACCTCGGCCGCGGAAATGGCCTTGCCCTCGAAGACGCCGCCCTTGATGACGAGCTTCGGATTGGCCTTCGCGAAATCGCGAAGGCCCTTCGCCGCCTCGACGACGTCGCCCGAAACGAAAGTCAGCGCGGTAGGACCGGTGAACAGCTCATCGAGCCCGGAGATCCCCGCGTCGGCCGCGGCACGCTTGGCCAGCGTGTTCTTCGCGACCGTGTAGCTGGTCTCCTTGCCGAGCGAGCGCCGCAGCTGGGTGAGCTGGGAAACCGTCAGACCGCGGTACTCGGTCAGCACCGTGGCACCCGCGGCGCGGAAGCTCTCGGTCAGCTCGGCGACGGCCGTGGCCTTGTCGGCCCGGATCGGCTTGTCCGCCATGTCCCTCCTCTCTCGTTACTCGAGGCTGGTCGCCGTCGGGAGCAGGTGCTCACGACGGCGGCTCAGGAAACGCGACAACGAGAAAAGCCCCGGCGCAGGGCGCACGGGGCGAGGGCTGGCGAACGCTGGCACGGTCGGCGGGCCGTGCTGCACTGCCGGTTTTCGCTTGCCGCCCTACGCGGGTCGCCCGTCATCGCGGGACCTTCGACCGTGCCGAGGCACGGTGACCAGCGGTCTCTGGGTGGAACTTCGTCGCAAGGTTACGCGACACGTGGCGCGAGCAGCAAATCACCCGGCGCTTGTGTGCCAGGTCACGTCCGCGGCCGACGGCCGACGGCCGACGGGCGACGGGCGACGGGCGACGGGCGACCCGAACACGCCGACACCGTCCCGGCCGGCGCCCGCGCACCGCCCCGATTCAGGCCCGCGACCGGCGCCACCACAGGTAGCCGGCCAGAGCCACCGCGCTCCAGGCGGCCGCCCAGCAGGTGAGCAGCGCGACCGTCAGCGCCCCGACCGCACCGGTCGTGGCCCGGGCGGTGGCCATGATCGGCGGCATCAGCCAGGGCGCCGCCGAGCCGCTCAGGCCGAGCACGACCGCGCCGACCCCGCCGAGGGCCAGCACCGCGGCGCCGTACCCGGCGCTGCCCGTACAGGCCCGGCTGGCCAACGCGCCGAGCAGCACCGCCGGAGGCAGGGCCAGCAGATGCGCCCAGATCCCCAGGGCGACACCGAGACCCACGGACCGGCCGCCCGGCTCGACCACGGTGGTGACCCCGCCGACCAGCCACGGGAAGGCCAGGGCGACGACGACCGTGCCGAGCCCGGCCACGACGGCGGCGAGCAACCCGGCCAACCGCTCCCGCGGCATCCCGACCACCACCTGCGCGAGGCGACGCTGCCCGTCCGGCTCCACGTCCAGCAGCAGCTTGGTCTGCCACGCCAGCACCGGGAAAAGGACCACCGCCGAGACGCCGTACGCCTCCGCCGGCTGGGCCCGGCCGCCGCCGTAGAGGATGCCGAGGGCCACGAGACCGGCGAGCAGCGGCGCCACCGCTCGCCCGGTACGCAGGAAGCCGGCCAGCCGGAGCCGGATCAGCGCGGTCATCGGGCGACCTGCCCATCCGGGTCGGCCGACCCCGCGGGGGCGGCGATCGACTCTGGCTCGGCGGCGTCCGGCCGCCCCGGCCCGGACGACGACACGCCCTCGGTAATCCCGAACTGATCTGCCACCCCGGGCGGGTGCCCTGCGCCGGAACGAACGTCGGGACGTACGCCGCGCACCTGATGGCCCTCGGCACGCAGCCGGGCGACGGTGCCGGCGACCCGCGCGGCGGGCACCGCGATCTCGACCACCGCGTACGCCTGGTTCCCGGTCGGGGCCTGCTCGCTCACCACTGCGTCGGCGACCAACCATCGGCGTGCGCCGGGCAGCCGGACGGTCTCCCCGCGGTGGTCGCTGACCAGCACCGATCCCCCACCGGCCAGCACCTCGTCGATCAGCTCGGGGACCAGTTCGCGGGAGGCTGCGTCCAGCCCTTCCCAGGGCTCGTCGAGCACTAGCAGCCCCGGCCGGCGGAGCATGGCCTGAGCCAGGCCGACCTTCTGGGCCGTCCCCTTCGACAGTTCGGGCAGCCGGACGTGGCGGAACCGGGTGAGACCGAGACGCGCGATCCACTCGTCCACCGCGCGGCCCGCCTCGGCCTTCGTCAGGCCGGCCATGGCGCCCATCGCAGTCAGGTAGTGCTCGACGTGGAACGGCTGGTCGGCGGGGAAACGTTCCGGAACCCAGCCCACTCGGGCCGGACGCTCGACGACCCGCCCCCGTCCCGGACGCAGGACGCCGGCCGCCACCTGGAGGAGGGTCGACTTGCCGACCCCGTTGCGGCCCTGCACGACCGCCGCCTCCCCCGCACCGACGGCCACGTCCGCGCCCCGCAACACCCATGGCCCCCGCCGGTGGTACCGGAGCCAGACGTTCTCCAGTCGCATGTCGACGAGCCTGCCACATCGGGAACGCGAAGGGGCGCCGCCACATCCGTGGCGACGCCCCTTACGGTCGGCGGACTCAGGCCTCGGCCGAGCCCTCCTGGAGGTTCTTCACCACGTTCGGGTCGACCGGGACACCCGGGCCCATCGTGGTGGTGAGGACGACCTTCCTGAGGTACTTGCCCTTGGCCGCGGACGGCTTGGCCCGCAGCACCTCGTCCAGCACCGCCGCGTAGTTGTCGACCAGCTGCGTCTCGCTGAACGAGGCCTTGCCGATGATCAGGTGCAGGTTCGAGTGCTTGTCCACCCGGAAGGTGATCTTGCCGCCCTTGATGTCCTGGACCGCCTTGGTGACGTCCATCGTCACCGTGCCGGTCTTCGGGTTCGGCATGAGGCCGCGCGGGCCCAGGATCCGCGCGATCCGACCGATCTTGGCCATCTGGTCCGGCGTGGCGATCGCCGCGTCGAAGTCGAGCCAGCCCTCCTGAATGCGGGCGACCAGCTCGTCGGTGCCCACCTCGTCGGCACCCGCCGCGGCGGCCTCCTCGGCCTTCGCGCCGGCAGCGAAGACGATCACGCGGGCGGTCTTACCGGTGCCGTGCGGCAGGTTGACCGTGCCACGGACCATCTGGTCCGCCTTGCGGGGGTCGACGCCGAGGCGCATCGCGACCTCGACCGTGGCGTCGAACTTGACGTTGGTGGTGTCCTTGGCCAGCTTCACGGCCTCGGCGGGGGTGTAGAGCTTCGACCGGTCGATGACCTCGGCGGCCTTGCGGTAGCTCTTGCTGCGCTGCATGTTCTGGTTACTCCTGTGGTCTCTGGCGGGCCGCTTCCGCGCGCCCTCCCACGATCCGTACGGGTCGGTGCTGGCGAAATCAGTCGCCGACGGTGATGCCCATGGAGCGGGCGGTACCGGCGATGATCCGCTCGGCGTGGTCGAGGTCGTTCGCGTTGAGGTCGGCCATCTTCCGCTCGGCGATCTCACGCACCTGGGCGCGGCTGACCGACCCGACCTTCTGCGTGTGCGGGACGCCCGAGCCCTTCTGCACACCGGCGGCCTTGATCAGCAGCCGGGCGGCGGGCGGGGTCTTCAGCACGAAGGTGAAGGACCGGTCCTCGTACACGCTGATCTCGGCGGGGACGATGTCGCCCCGCTGCGACTCGGTCTGCGCGTTGTAGGACTTGCAGAACTCCATGATGTTCACGCCGTGCTGACCGAGCGCGGGGCCGACCGGCGGCGCCGGGGTGGCCTGGCCCGCCGGCAGCTGAAGCGTGAACGTCTTGACGAGCTTCTTCTTCGGAGGCATGTCTCTTCCTGGGGCTTGAACCGGATTGGTGCTCATCGGCACCGCCCTGCGGGCGCGCACGGTCAGCGCGGCGCGAGGCAGCGACGTTCAAGGGTAGCGCAGGCCCTGCTCCAGCTGTACGGCGAGGTCGAGCAGGAACGGCCGCACCGGCGGCGGGACGCTTCCCACCGCCGGCACCCGGACTCAGATCTTGGCGACCTGGTTGAAGTTCAGCTCGACCGGCGTCTCCCGGCCGAAGATCGAAACCAGCACCTTGAGCTTCTGCTGGTCGGCGTTGATCTCGCTGATCGTCGCCGGCAGCGACGCGAAGGCGCCGTCGGTGACGGTGACGGAGTCACCGACCTCGAAGTCGAGAACCTTGATCTCGGGCTTCGCCTTCTTCTGCTCGGTCTCGACCGCCGGAGCCAGCCACTTGAGCACCTCGTCGAGGGAGAGCGGCGCCGGCCGGTCGGCCCGGTCGGTGGCACCGACGAAACCGGTCACCCCGGGCGTGTTGCGCACGGTCGAGTACGACTCGGCAGTCAGCTCCATCCGAACCAGGATGTAGCCCGGGAAGACCTTCGCCTGGACCTGGGACCGCTTGCCGTTCTTGACCTCGACCTCTTCCCGGGTCGGCACCTCGACCTGGTAGATGAAGTCCTCCATGTCGAGGCTGGTGATCCGGGTCTCGAGGTTGGTCTTGACCTTGTTCTCGTAGCCGGCGTAGGAGTGCACCACGTACCAGTCGCCCGGCGCGTAACGCAGCTTCTGGCGCAGCTCGGCGACCGGGTCGAACTCCTCGTCCGACGGGGCCTCGGTGGTCGGGATTTCCGGCTCGCTGGCGGCCTCGACCGACTCGTCGTTCGCCGCCGTCGCCACCGTGGACTGCTCGTCCGCGGGGCCGGCGGTCTCGTCGTACTCAGGCACGCTCGCTCACTTCCGTCACTATCGGCTGGTACAGCCGGTCAGCTGGGGTTGCCGAAGACCCACAGCACGCCCTTGGCGAAGCCGTAGTCCAGGACCCCCACGATCGTCAACATCACCGCGACGAAGGTGACAACGACGGCCGTGTAGGTCAGCAACTCCTTGCGGGTCGGCCAGATGACCTTACGCAGTTCGGCCACGACCTCGCGGAAGAACCGGGCGATGCGGCCGAACAGGCCCACCCGGCCGGTCTCGGTCCGGGTCTTCGGTCGGCTGTCGGCCGACTCAGCCTTCGCGCGGGACCGCGTCGCGGTGCCGCCGCGGGAAACCGGCTCGTCCGCGTCGGTGGCGTCGTCGCCGGCAACGTCGTCGACGGTCTCGTCGTTCAGACGATCGTCGCCGGCATCCTCGCCGCGCCGCTTGCTCTCGGCCACTTCGCCCTCCGCGGGATCTCGGGTTCACACGCCGGGCGGCGTGCGCGACGCTGGTCACGCCGGCCGGGCCCAACCGTCCCGCGACGGGCCGCGGCCGGCGGATCGACCGCGGTGGCCCGAGCCTCCGAACCACCCCGCCGATGCCACCACCACGGGCCGGACGCCGCCTTCACACGGCGGCGCGACCCACTGGAACGGTCAGGCCTGAGGCGCAGGGGTGACAGGACTTGAACCTGCAGCCTGCGGTTTTGGAGACCGCTGCTCTGCCAATTGAGCTACACCCCTGTGCGGCAACGCTCACCCCACTCGGCCCAAGACGGGTCGAGCAGGGGTCACTTGCCCCACGGCGGACCAGTGTACGGGTAGGCGGCCCACTTTCCCAACCGGTCCACCCATCGCGCGTCCGCGCCCCAGGTCGGCGCTCTGCGAACGTCGGATCAGCGGGACATCCGGACGGTCGCCCGGGCCTGGGAGAGCACCTTGTCGCCGAGACAGGTGGCCGTGATGTCGAGCCGGGTGAGCCCGTCCTCGGTGACCTCGCGTACCACGGCCGTCACCTCGATCTCGGTGCCCTCGTCGTCGTCGGGCACCACGACGGGCCGGGTGAACCGGACCCCGTAGTCGACCACCGCGTCCGGCGAACCGGCCCACTCCGCCACGGCCCGGCCGACCAGGGCCATGGTGAACATGCCGTGCGCGATGACGCCGGGCAGCCCGACCTTGGTGGCGATCCGGTCGCTCCAGTGGATCGGGTTGAAGTCGCCCGAGGCACCGGCGTAGCGGACCAGGTCCGCGCGGGTCACCCGGAACGTCCTGGCTGGCAGCTCCATGTCAGGCCTCCCCACGTACGACGAGCTTGGACCAGACCGCGACGACCGGCTCGCCGGCGACGGTGCTGATGTCGGTGCGGGTGGTCAGAAAGCCGTGCCCGCCGCGGTTGGTGATGTCCTCGATGGTGCTGACACAGACCAGCTCGTCTCCGGCCACCACCGGCCGGGTGTACGCGAACCGCTGATCGCCGTGCACGACGCGGCTGTAGTCGACGCCCACCGCCGGGTCCTCGACGATCTGCTGTGTGGCGGCCATCGTCACCACGAAGGGGAAGGTGGGCGGGGCCACCACGTCGGCGTGGCCGAGCGCACGAGCGGCCTCGGGGTCGTGATGGGCCGGGTCGGTGGCGCCGATGGCCGTGGCGAACTCGCGGATCTTCTCGCGGCCCACCTGGTAGGGGGCGGTCGGCGGGTACGTACGGCCGACATAGGACGGGTCCAGGGACATGCCGCGAACCTACACGTAAAGCACGATCGCCGACCCGAGCGGTCAGCAGCGGCAGATGCCGCGCCGGCCGGTCAGATCGGCGATCGGGTGGAGCTTCGAGTGGCCGGACAGAGCCGGCCGTAGGTCAGCGCGTCTCGCGGTGAACCGTGTGCCGACCGTCCCGGGGGCAGAACTTCTTCAGCTCGATGCGGTCCGGGTCGTTGCGGCGGTTCTTGCGCGTGATGTAGTTGCGCTCCTTGCACTCCACACACGCCAGAGTGATCTTCGGCCGGACATCGGTCGCCTTCGCCACGGCGGAGTGCCTTCCTCGCTACGGTTAAAACTACGACACGTCAGCGTACTCGATGCTGACGCGGACATGCAAAGCGGGCGCCTGTGGCGCCCTTCTCACTGACCACCGGGAACACGCCCGGAGGACGAGAGTAGCGGTGGCCGGACTTGAACCGGCGACACAGCGATTATGAGCCGCTTGCTCTGCCATCTGAGCTACACCGCCGCGGTGGGTCAAGCGACCCCAGAGCCCCCTTACGGAATCGAACCGTAGACCTTCTCCTTACCATGGAGACGCTCTGCCGACTGAGCTAAGGGGGCCTGCGCGATCTCCCCGTGGGGCCGCGCAGAGGTAAGACTACACGGCCCGACCCGACACGGGAAATCGGATCCCCCCGGGCAAAGTTTCCGCAGGTCAGGGCACGACACGCAGCCGGGGAAGCCCGCCGCTGGTGATCGTCTCCGGGTCGACCTGCGCCCCGAACCACGCCTCCAGCCGCTCGTACGGCAGCGGGCGGCTGAACAGGAAGCCCTGCCCGATCTCACACCCGATGTCCTGCAGCAACTCCAGCGTCAACTCGCTCTCCACCCCCTCGGCCACCACGGCCAGGCCGAACTGCTGCGAGAGGGTGACCACCGCGTTGACGATCGCCAGGTCCCCCGGGTCGGTCGCCATGCCCTGCACGAACGAGCGGTCGACCTTCACCTCGTGCACCGGCAGCCGGCGCAGGTGCGCGAGGGACGAGTCGCCCGTGCCGAAGTCGTCGACCGACAGCCGTACGCCCAGATCTCGGAGCCGGCGGAGGGTGGGGATGGGGCGTTCGGTGCCGTCGAGCACCCCGGCCTCGGTGATCTCCAGGGTGAGCCGCTGCGGCGGCACCCCGTACTCGTCGAGCAGCTCCCTGACATGGTCGGGGAAGTGCTGGTCGGTGAGCGTACGCGGCGAGATGTTGACCGCCACGGAGAGCGGCTGGTCGGCCTGGGCCCAGTTCCGGCTACGCCGCAGCCCCTCCCGGAGCACCAGCTCGGTGAGGCGGCCGAGCTGGCCGGTGTGCTCCGCCACGGCGACGAAGTCCTCCGGGGCGACCGTGCCGTGCGTCGGATGCTCCCACCGGGCCAGGCACTCGACCCCGACCAGACGCCGGTCCCGGAGGGTGACCTTGGGCTGGAAGTAGACCTCCAGCTTCCCCTCGTCCAGGGCGCGGCGCAGGTCGCCGGCGAGGCCGAGCCGGCGCAGCGACCGGGACTCCAGCGCCGGGTTGAACAGTTGGACACTGCCCGGAACCGCCTTCGCGGCGGTGGCCGCCAGATCCACCCGTTGCAGCAGCGTCGCCGCGTCGCTGCCGTGATCCGGGTGCACGGCCACGCCGACCGCGGTGTCCACGTCCAGGGTGAGCGTGTCGAAGATCATCTCATCGCGGATCTGCTCACGCAGCTGGGCCGCGATCGCCATCGCCGCCTCGACGCTCTCCAGCCGCATCGTCACCAGGAACTCGTCGCCCCCTGCCCGGCCGACCAGGGCCGACGACGGCGCCGACGCGCGGAGCCGGGCGGCTACCTCGGCGAGGACCTTGTCCCCGGCCGCGTGCCCGAGCGACTCGTTGACCTGGCGCAGCCCGTCGACGTCGAAGAGGAGCAGAGCCACCACCTCGCCGGGCGCCCGGATCTTGACTGACTCCGCCAGGGCGCCGTTGATCCGCCGCCGGTTGGGCAGCTTGGTCAGCGCGTCGTGGTACGCGTCGTGCCGCAGCCGGTCGACCAGCCGGGAGTTCTCCAGCGCCACGGCGGCGTGCGCCGCCACGGTCTCGAAGATCGGTATGTCGGCCGCGGTGAAGTGCCCGACGTCGCTGAGCCGGTTGACCACCTCGAGGGTGCCGATCACCGCCTGACCCGAACGCAGCGGTACGACGATGAGGTCCTTGACCCGGTGCTCACTCAGCTCGCGGCGAACACTGGGGTCGTCGCCGAGCGTCCGGCCGGCGGCCAGGGTACGGCCCGACGTCCGCACACGTTCCCGCAGCAGCGCCGGGGTCAACGCCACGTCGAGCAGGCCACGGTCGTCGACCCGGGCACTCAACAGCACCTCGGGATGACGTCCCTGGGCAGGCAGCCACAGCGTGGCGTACTCCGCCTGCATCAGCGCACGGATCCGGCCGAGCAGGACGTCGGCCAGGTTGCCCTCCTGGCCGTTCTCGGTCATGGCGCGGGTCAGCTCGTACATCCGGCCGAGCGTGCGGTGCTGACGCAGGAACTGCGCGTACGAGCGGTAGAGCAGGACGACGGCGACCGCCAGGACCGTGATCAGGATTATCGACCAGGGGGTCGAGTTGATCGCCATCAGGACGACCAGACCGATGACCACGTTGACCGCGGACGCCACCTGCGGGGCCGGAGCGTTGCGGACCAGTTCCCACCCGGCCTGCCAGCCGTGCAGCAGGCAGATGACCGCCACGATGGCCGCCAGCGAGACCAGCGCGTTCACGCTGACGACCGCGAAGAGAACGGCCCACGTCCGGGGTCCGACACCCTCGACTGGGGAGAGTGCGACGTAGACGAGCCCGGCCAGGGAGGCGGCGGCCGCCGTTCTCGCCAGGTTGAACCAGACCTTGGCCGCGCTCAGGCGTCGGCGGAGCTGCCCGATCAGCGCGGCCAGCACCGCGATCACGACCACCGTCAGCGGCGGTAGGTGGTAGAACGCCAGCACGAGCGGGATCTCGGTGACGATGATCTCGAGCGCCTGTCGGCGCACGACGAAGTGCAGCACCTGCGTGCTGGCCGCCACCATGATCACGAAGATGATCGCGGCTTTGGGGAGACTGCCGGGTGGTAGCGGTGCCACCACCGCCAGCAGAAGCGAACAGACGATGGCCAGGAGGGCCAGCGGAGCGGTGATCAGCCAGGCCTGGTCCGTTGACCTACGAGTGGGGGGCGAGCCGGCTGTCATACCGCTCCCTCGCCTGGGACGGGATTTGCCTTACCGCGCGACGAGGACGTTGGCCTCGAACGAGGGTGCGCCCCAGCTGTAGTCGCCCTGCGGCGCCACACCCCAGCTGTAGTCGCCCTCCGGCGCCACACCCCAGCTGTAGTCGCCCTCCGGCGCCACACCCCAGCTGTAGTCGCCATCGTTCGCACCAGCGGGCGCCACGCCCCAGCTGTAGTCGGCGTCGTTCGCACCGGCGCCCCAGCTGTAGTCCGTGAGGTGGAATCCGTTACTCGCACCGACGGCCGCTCCTGCGAACGCGACGGCAGCCGCGAGCGCAAGGACGGCGCCAAGCCGGCGAGGCGTCCGACCAGACATGAGTTGCTCCTGTCAGGAAAGGGGGGAACAGGGGTGCCCTGATGGTGCCACAGCCCGCGCGGCGAGCAAAGCGCGCGGACGGCCGAGCCCTCTGGGCGAGCTAGCGGGGTCAAGCTCCTATCTGACACGGCCGCAGCCCGGGAGAAGCCTTACCGCAACATGAGCTCGCAGATGACGTGGCTTCCGTCCAACAGTGCAAATTGCGTCCTTCCGGGGAGAACTCGCGGAAGAACGGCGAGAGACATCTCCCGGACGACTCGGGCTGCTCTCGGCACCTCACCAGACGTGGCCGCTCGTCGGCGTTCCGTCGCCGGTCGGCGAATCGTGGCGACTCCCGGCCCACGGCGGCCGAGCCGCCCCTCCCGCCGACGCCGAGCGGCGGCGACAGGTGACCGTCCGGCACCAGGAGCTCCACAATGCGCCACCGGGACGGAAATTTCCAGAGCCGGTCAGCCCGGTCCACTCCCCGGCGACCACGCGCCGCGGCCCGGACCGCCAGATGGCGGACGACGGCGTACGGGACCGCGACTGCCACGGCCACGGCCACGGACCGAGTCCACGGCTCGGCCACCCGGTTGGGCCGCGGCGAGCCTCCGATGCCATCACCGACTACCGCATTCGTGGTACGTCCTCGCCCGGTCGGATACGTACTGTTGCCTTGTGCGGCGGTGGATGGCCGAGGCCGGCGTCGTGGCGGTTGCCGGCACGGTGACGGTGTATCGGATCGCGGTGGCGGGCGTGGAGCCCGCCGACCGCACGCCGGACGCCTGGGCGTACGGCCTCGGGCTGGCGATGGCGCTGGCTTTGCTGGCCCGACGCCACCGGCCGGCCGCGACGCTGGCCACGGTGGGTGCCCTGTTCCTGGCCTATCACCTGTCCCGCTATCCCGGCGGCGCCCCCGCCGCGCCGCTGTGGGTGGCGATGTACTCGGTGGCGGTCGCGCCCCGGCGTCGGGCCGGCCTGACGGTCGCCGGGGTGTTCCTCCTGCTGGACCTGCACGGCCGGATGATGGTGGAGAACGTGGGCCCCCTGGACACGACCCTGGACAGCTCCACAGTGGTCTTCGGGGCGGCGCTGCTGCTCGGCGAGGCGGTCCGGAGCCGGCGGATCCGGTTGACGATGTCGGCCGCCGAGCGCGATCGCGCGGCGGAGCAGCGGGTCATCGAGGAGCGGATCCGAATCGCCCGGGAGTTGCACGACGTCACGGCACACACCCTGGCGGTGGTCGGTGTGCAGGCCGGGGTCGCCGCCGAGGTGCTGGAGGACGACCCGGACCAGGCACGCGCCGCGCTCGACGTGGTCCGGCAGGCGAGCCGGGAGGCGATGGTGGAGTTACGCGCCGCCGTCGGCGCGCTCCGAGACGGCCGCCGCGAACCGGCGCCCGGCGATCACCGTGACCGACCGGCCGGCCTCGACGAGACGCTGGGCGATCTCCGTGACCCGGCGGGCGCGTTCAGCCCCGCGCCGCCGGCACCCGCGCTCGATCGGCTCCCCGAACTGACCGCAGCGACCGGTGCCGTGCTGTTTCACGACGGCGAGCCCCGGCCGATGCCTCGGGCCGTGGAGGCGACGGCCTACCGGATCGTCCAGGAAGCGGTCGCGAACGCGGTGCGGCACGCCGACGCCCACCGGATCGAGGTACGGCTCGGCTACCGTCCGGACGGGCTGACGCTGACCATCCAGGACGACGGCCGCGGCGCCGGCGGACCACCGGGCAACGGCCTGCGCGGCATGGCGGAACGTGCCACCGGCCTGGGCGGTTGGCTCCGGGCCGGCCCGGCCGAGGGCGGCGGCTTCCAGGTACGGGGGTGGCTACCGGGATGACGATCCGAGTTCTGCTGGCCGATGACCAGACGCTGGTCCGGGCCGGGTTCCGGGTGCTACTGGAGCGGGCGCCGGACATCAAGGTCGTCGCCGAGGCAGCCGACGGCGACGAGGCGATCGCGCTGACCCGTGCCCACCGGCCGGACGTCGTACTGATGGACATCCGGATGCCCGGCACCGACGGGCTGACCGCGACCCGGCGGATCCTCACCGACGACCGGCTGCCCGAGGTTCGGGTGGTCGTGCTGACCACCTTCGAACTGGACGAGTACGTCTACGCGGCGCTGCACGCCGGCGCGAGCGGTTTCCTGCTGAAGAACCTGGAACCAGACGAGCTGCGCAGGGCCGTCCGGGTGGTCGCCGCCGGCGACGCGCTGCTGGCGCCGGAAGTCACCCGGCGGCTGATAGCGGCGTACGCCAGCGGTCCGGAGGTGCCCGGCCTGCACGCGTTGACCGTGCGGGAACGCGAGGTGGTGACACTGGTCGCGGACGGGCTCTCGAACGCGGAGATCGGCGCACGGCTCGGCATGAGCACCGCCACCGCGAAGACCCACGCCAACCGGGCGATGGCCAAACTCGGTGCCCGGGACCGCGCCCAGCTCGTGGTCTTCGCCTACCGCGGCGGGCTGGCCGGGGTACGACGACCGCGGTAGGCCGGCACCCACGTGGAGCGGATTCCGCGCCGCCCCGCCGGCCATAGCGTCTGGTCCATGTTTCTAATCCTGGGACCAACCCTGAACCTGCTCGCCTCCTTCTTCTGGGGGCCCGACTCGCAGGGCGTGACCGCGGGTACGCTCGTCGCGCTCTCCTGCTTCTGCTGGCTCGTCGGTCTGATCGGACTGTACGACCGGCTACGCGCCACGGCGCCCCGGTACGTGGCCGTCGCACTGCCCGTCACGGTATTCGCGACCGTCGGCGGGGTGGCGTTCGGCGTACAGAGCATCCACGAGGGGCTGTTCGACGTCTCGCATGCTCAGACGATCGAACTGCTCAACCAGTACCCGTTCGCCACCACCCTGTTCTGGATCGCCGGCCCGCTCTTCCCGCTCACCCTGTTCGCGCTGGGCGTGGTGCTCGGCTGGACCCGCACCGCGCCGCCGGCGGTCGGCGTACTGCTCTGCCTGGGCGCGATCGCCTTCCCGATGAGCCGGGTCACCCGCGAGGTGTCGATCGCGCACGTCGCCGACGTACTGCTGTTGCTGCCGTTCCTCTACCTGGGTGCGCGGGGACTGTGGGGCCGGTCGCGGAAGTCCGCGTCGCCGACTGCCGGAGACGTGTCCGCGGTGGTGGGCCGGACGCCGGACAGCCGCGCGTCGACCGCGCCACGTGTGCCGTGACGGAGACGACGGCGAGGCTGCCCGGCGACACCAGGCGTTACGTCAGATCGGTTCGATGGGCAGCCACAGCTCGCAGGTCGCGGTGCTGAAGTCGTCCGCCCGTTCGAGGATCGCGACGATCGAGGGTCCCGGCCGCAGACGCCACGGGTTGGCGGGGAACCACTCGGTCGCGGTCGCGGCCCAGGCCGTCTGCAGCGCCTGTGGGTGGGGTCCGGCGGTACGGAAGACCGCCCACATGCCGGCCGGCACCTCGATGGCGTCGAGATCGTCGGGGGTCGCCGTGTCCCGGGACACGGCGACCCCGTGCAGGTAGGTCAGTTCGGTGCCCTCGGTGCTGTCGGGGTCGACGTCGTCGGAGACTTGCAGCAGGCCACCCGGCTCGCTGTTGCTGAGCGCCTTCAGCCGGAGATGCGCCTCCTGCGGAAGTGCGGTGATGTGCTGCTGGATGTACGGGTTGATGCCGTGGTGGATCAGCGGAACCCGGGCGGCGTGTCCGACGAGCCGGAATGCGGGGCGGTCGACGATGCGGGTGTCCATGGGGATGCTCCCTTCGACGGTCAGGCGGAACCTGAGCTGTGGTTGAGTGCGAAGGGGGCCTCCGTCGCGGCGTACGTCACCGGGGCCGGCACCGTGGACCGCCCGGAACGCGCGTCCGAACGCCTCGGTCGAGCCGTACCCGTGCCGGACGGCGATGCTCAGCAGGTCGTCCTCGCCGCGGACGACGTCGGCAGCCGCGACGGTCATACGCCGCCGGCGCACGTACTCCGACAGCGGCATGCCGGCCAACGACGAGAACATCCGGCGCAGGTGGTACTCGGTCGTGCCGAGGGTCCTGGCCAGCCCGTTGACGTCGAAGTCCTCGGTGAGGTGCGCTTCGACGAAGTCGACGAGCCGGTTGAGTGCCGAGATCACGAGGCCTCCCTTCGGTGTCAAGCCTGGCCGAGGCACCCCCGGCCGCACCCGATCGCTGCGGTCCGATCCGATCATGTGCGGGCCGTCCCGGCGCTGACGCACCGCCGTGCCGCGCGGCACGCCCCCGGACGGCCGGGTACCGATCGACCTCCGGGGCCGTCCGCTGTCCCCGACCGGTGCCGGCCGGGCTGAGCTGGACCGGCTCGGCCTCGGGGACGTGTCGCTGCGCCGCCGTCGGGGTGGTCAGCCCTGCCATTGCGAGCGCAGCTCGGCCAACCAGGGGCCGGTGGCGTGCTGTGCGGTGACGGTGATCGTGACCTCGTCGCCGTCCCGCACGGACTCCAGTTCGGGTACGCAGACCGCTTGATCGTTCCGCTCGACCTGGCAGCTGGCGTTGGGGCCATTACCGGCGTAGTCGTACACCTCCCCCGTGAGCACGGTGACGCCGTTCACGGAGACGCCGTAGATGCCGGGCGTCTGCGGGACAACTGTGAAGTCGTAACCCCGGTGCCAGGGCATGGTGACGCTGACCGGCTTGTCGGGATCTGCCCGATCGCTGCGCACCACCCGGGTCCCGGGCTCGCTCGCCATGCCGTCGGGCTTCGGCGGCTCCAGCTCGGCCGGCCGGGTCGGCAGGGGGTACTGGGTGAACGGCACCTTCTCGGCCACGGCGAAGTGCACGGTGCCCTGTGCCGGGATCGTCGGGAGCCGACGGCCCGCCCCCTTCATGTCCTGCGCGCCGGTGACCGTGTACGTCACAGTCACCGTGTCGCCGGCGCTCACTCCCAGGCTCGACTCGGATCCCGTCGGGCCCTGGTTCACCTCGGAGAGGCAGTTCATGGAGGTGGCGGCCGGCTCGCCGTTGATCGCGATCTCGGCGTCGAGCGAGACGTGCTTACTCGCGAGACCCGGGCAGTAGCTGAAGAACCGGACGTCCGTCGAGTTGACCGTCCAGGTGAGCTGCACCCTCTTCGCGCTCACCGGCGCCGAGCCGACGGCGACCACGCGGTAGCCGCCGGAGTATTCGGCGAACGGACCGATCTTGCGGCCCGCCACCGGCTTCGCGGTGGCCGACGCGCTGACGGTCGGCTCCCCGGCCGGTGGGCTGACGGTCAGCTCCCCGGCCGGTGGAGTCGCCGATCCAGGAGCGAACTGAGCCGGCTTCCCGCTGAGGGCGACGGTGGAGGCACCCACCGCTGCCAGCACCGCCACCGTGGCCGCGGCTCCCGCCACGGCCCGCCTGCGCCGCCGTACCACGATCGTCCGCTGGACCTCCTCGAGACGTCCACGCACCGGCGCCCCGTGAGCCGACCGCTCATCCATGAGCTCCTTGAGATCGATCATCGGTACGCCGCCTCCATCGTCAGCGACTCGTCCAGTCGCAGCTTCTCCAATGCCTTCTTGGCCTGACTCTTGACCGTGCCCACCGAAATGCTCATCGCGTCCGCGATCTGCGCCTCGGTCATGTCTTCGAAGTAGCGCAGCACCAACACCGCCCGCTGCCGTCGCGGCAGCCTGCCCAGCGCCTGCCACACCTCGTCCCGCCGGTCGACGCGGGAGATGTGGTCGACCGCGGGAGGCTCCGGCAGCTGCGACATCGGCTGCTCGACGTGACGCCACCTACGCCGCCACCACGAGGCGTAGACGTTCACCAGAACCTTGCGCACGTACGGTTCGGGGTCCCCGTCGATCCGCCCCCACGCGCTCCAGGCGCGTACCAGAGCCATCTGCAGCAGATCCTCGGCCTGCGCCCAGTCATGGGTGAGCAGATAGGCGGTGCGTTGCAGACGGGGTGATCGTGTTGCCACGAACTCGGCGAACGTATCGCTCGATGCCACCGGTCTCCTTAGAAGACGAGTCACCGGCTACTACCCGACCGACATCCCGGAAGGTTGCCCGATAAGTGGAACTGCGCCGGATGCAAGCCCGGCCATGATCGCGCGAGGTCGGGGGCGACGCCAATGAACCCGCGGCCTACGGTTCCGACATGGTCAGTGACGAGGGCGCGAGGCTGGGAGTTGCGGCGGCGCGGCGCCTGGCAGCTCTGGGCTGTTGCCGGATTGAGAAAGGGCTGACCGACGCGGAGTTCGACCGTGTCGAGCGCGAGTACGGATTCGAGTTCGCCGACGATCACCGCGCCTTCCTGGCGGCTGGGCTTCCGGTCTGGCAGCCGTACGAACAGGGACAGACGTGGGACCAGCCCTGGCCAGACGGGCGTAACGGCAATCCGGACGCGCTTCTCGAACACCTGTCGTGGCCGGTTGACTGCCTGCTGGGAGACGTTCAGCACGGGCACTGGCGACAGGAATGGGGCAGCCGTCCCGAGACGGCAGAAGAGGCAGTCAAGACGGCGCGTGCACGGCTCGCCGAGGTCCCCACCATGGTCCCGGTGTACGCGCACCGGTTCCTTCCGACAGGGCGCGGAACCTTCGCGCACCCGGTCCTGTCGATGCGCGGGTGGGACATCGTCTACTACGGCACCGATCTGCTCGACTACATCGGCCAGGAGTTCGAGGAACCACGTCCTGACCGGACCGACGACTGGAATCCACGAGCCACCGTGCCGTTCTGGCGCGACTACCTTCGAGCAGAAGACGGGCGTACATGATCTTGTTCGGGCCAGCGCCTCTGAACTGCCGCTTCTCCGTCGCTGGATGCCCGCCGAAGCCCAACTGCCCACGATCTGCCCACGCGACGCCTACCGACGGCCGGGGCTGGGCCGCCGCAGGACGCAAGGCACATCCGTTCAGTTGCCTGTCGGCGCGACGAACATGTCGACCGATCCGCACGTCTCGGGTGCGTTCTTGAACTGCTCGCCGCCGATGACGTACACAAGCTTTCCCCATCTCGTCTCAGGAGAGGGAGAGCCGCTACTTCCCGAAGTGGGGGGCGCCTCGATACGTTGCACGCAGGCGTACAGGTGGGATGGTGCCTCGACGCTGAAAATCCGGCTCCACGACCTCCTGCATGCGTCGATTGGAGTCTCGCCAGCTCTCGCCGCTGTTTCCCCCATACGGTGCATACCAGTTGTGGCGCATACAAAGGCCGCATCATTCGCAGGCATTGCCTCGGGTGGCGCAGTAGGGGCGTGATACCCGCCGATCGCGGCGGTCGCACCACCAGCGGCCAAGGCCCCGGCGGCCACCGCGCCAACGATCCCCCAGCGCCTCCTCCGGCGCTTCTTCTCGGGCTGCTGCGGCAACTCGAGGACGCGAGCCAGCATCTCCTCTCCGTGGGGGCTCGTCGTGAAGGCGACCTCGGCGGTGGGCCGGACGCGACTAATCAGGTCTTCGGTCTCTGCGTCGTAGTGCTTCACTCCAGCCCCCTCGGGTACGTGGCCAGATCACCGATCGGAGACGGTTTCGGTCCCACCCGCCGATGTCCGTACGCGTCTTCGAAGCGGCGACGAGCCCGGTGTAACCGCACGGCAAACGTCGCCGTCGTGCACCCCAGGACCTTCGCCGATTCCCTGCCGCTGAAGTCGTACCAGTACCGCAGTAGCAATACCTCGCGGTCCATCTCTGGCAGTGCCGCCAATGCCGCCATCACGTCCACTCGCTGCGAGGTGGACGGACCGTACTCAGTCTCGTCGTGGGCCTGAGACTGCAGACGTGCCTGCAACGCTGCGTGAACTGCGCGGCCGCGCCGATGCTGCAACATTAGGCGCCGCGCGACCCCGAACAACCAAGGCCGTTCCTGACCCTCCTTGACGGTTGCCAAGCGCCGCCATGCCACGGCGAACACCTCGCTTACGAGGTCCTGCGCATCATCACCGCCCAGCCGATCATTGGCATACGCGAAGACCGCGTCGCCGTGTCGACGGAACAAGTCAGTAAGGCGCTGACGGTCTGCGGTCGTCCCCGGCCCGTCCGGCACCGATCCTCCAGGTGGTGGTCTCACACCCATACTTGTCGCTGCAGCTACGGTTCCTTACAGCCATCCGGAAGGATTCTGGCTCCGGCCCCTTCCACATTGAGGCAAGCCGAAGACGTCAGTACGGACGTCTTGGCTGCAGCTCGGCGCATGGCCGGGGCCTCACAGCCGAGAGCAGCCAAACCAAGGACGCTCACTTGAGCGCCTCGCCGATCTTGTGGTTCATGGCGTCGTAGCCGCCGTCGATGCAGTTGGCGTAGACGCGGAGCAGGACGGCGACGTCGTGGCCTAAGGCGTGTTTCATAAGCCGGTCAGAGCCACTCGCAGATGATGACGATGGTCAGGACGGCCTGGAATCGGACGGCCAACTTGTCGTAGCGGGTGGCGACGCCGCGATGGCGTTTGAGCCGGGCGATGCCGTTCTCGACGG
>NZ_JBEXFP010000038.1:0-67597 GCF_040606825.1 Micromonospora sp. NPDC005367
CGACCCGCGCCGCGCTGGCCGACCGCGACCGGCTGCCCGGCCGCGCCGGTCGTGGTGGCCCCCAACCGAGGTGACCGCCTCCGACCTGCCCGGACCGCGCTGGCAGGTCGCCCAGTGGTTCGGCCCGCGCACGACGCACACGCCGAGCGGATCGCCGCTGTGGTGCACCGACTGCGCCGATGCCGAGCTGCGCGCCAGTTACGGGCGCCGCTGAGATCCAGCCCGCACCCCCGGACCCGGCCCCGCCCGGCGCATGCTGCCGGCCCCGGCTGGTCGATTACACGCCCGCCGCGCCCAGTTCCGGCCGATGGCCCCTCGATACTGCACGCATCTGGCTCCCCTCTGTGTCAAGACACCGCCGGGAGGAGAGTTCTATCCTGGGTCTCGGCGGGTCCGGGAAGTGACTTCTCCGAAGAGCCGGCTGGGGGATGAGAGTCGGTCACGTTGGAGCCAGTAGTCGTTCCCCGTTGTCCTCCCGGGCCCGCTGCCATGGCAGCTGTGGCGTCCTGGGTCATGCACCGGTAGACGATGTCGGACAGGCGTCGTTTCAGCGCGCGCATCGCTTCCATCGATGTTTTGCCGGTGGCTTTCTTGCGGTCGAAGTAGGCGCGTCCTTCGGTGGGGTTGCGCAGCTGGACGGTGGCCATGATGTGCAGTACCCGGTTGATCTGCCGGTTCCCGGCGCGGGAGAGCCGGTGGCGTACCTGCTCGCCCGAGGACGCGTCGATGGGGGCGGTGCCGTTCCAGGAGGCAAAGTGGGCCCGGTTCGGGAACCGGGTGATGTCACCGACCTCGACCAGCAGCCGGGCCGCGCCGGACGGGCCGATGCCGTGCAGGTCCATCAGGGTGGTGCCGGTGGAAGCGACCAGTTCCTTCAGCTCCTTGTCTGCCTCTTTGGAGCGTTGGTAGATCCGTTCGAGGTCCCCGATCAGCTCCGCGGCGACCCGCCGTCGAGCCTTCCCGACCACATCACGGGGCCGGACGGTGGCCAGCAGTGCCTTGGCCTGTGCGGCGGACAGACTCTTCTTCGCCCCACCGGGAATCAGTTCCAGCAGCAGTTGATGCAGTTGGGACACCATCCGGGTATGGTCCTCGCCGAGGGAGCGGCGCCGGTCGACCAGAATCCGCAACAGGGCCAACTGCTCATCATTGACCACCGGGCGCAGCCCGGCCATGCGGGTGCCGACCAGCGCGATGGAGTGGGCATCGGTGGCATCAGTCTTGCGGCCCTGCCCGGTGGCGAACACCCGCGCCCTGGCCGACAGCTTCGGCGGGACGTCGACGACCTGCTCGCCATCAGCAAGCAGCCGGTTGGCGATGTGCCGGCCGATGCCCTGGCAGCCCTCGATCGCCCACACCCGATGCGGCCACTGGCTGGCGTACTTCCTCATCGCCACGTAGCCATCGCGGTCGGTGGCGAACCGGCCGCCGCCAACAATGGTCTCGTCGCCAGCCATGACCTCGACCGTGGCAGAGCGCTTGTGCGGGTCCATCCCGATGACCACACGATCTGACGTGCCACTCACCGCGTCCTCCGGTGCTCGATCCACCTGGGTTGTCGAGCCGGGAGGGCAACGCTACTTCGAGCCGAGCAAACCCCTCTTGAGCCTCTCCCCGCCCATGGGGCGACGCCCGGGCCGCGCAGGCCAAATGAGAGCCACACGACCAGCGTGGGCAGCCGAAATGAGAACGACAACCCGGGCGCCTCAACCGAAGCCTGGCCGGGCCACGGTCGCAGGTCAATGAAACAAGTAGCCGAGATCAGTGCGCGTCATCATAGCCGTGAGAGGCATCCACGCGCGTGATGCTTTAGGCTGGGCGATTTGGTGATCGTCAGCTACTGGGCTTGGCTCGACCGGCGGGTGAATCTGCGGAGGCTAGGACCACTGGCGGAGGATCGATACAGGCGCTCCAGACGGGGACCGGAAATGACCGCTGAACGAAAATTCGCCGACGCCGAAACCCTGATCCCAGTGATGCGGGAGGTCTTCGGCACTGACCGCCGCATCGCCGCCGTCGACCGCCTACTCAATGGCACCAAGAAGGGTGTCTACCGCATCATGCTGGACGACGCCACGAGCGTGATCGTCTACGTCTGGAACGCCGACGAGGACTACTGGGACGGGCTTCTCCCGGATGGCCACAACGACCCGTCGAACCCGTTTGCTCACGCCTCGGGTATCGACTTCTTCGAGGGTGCCACCCGTCGACTGGAATCGGTCGGAGTTCGTTCGCCGCGGCTGTTGCTCGCCGACCGCAGCAAGGACTTCTACCCGGCCGACATCGCCGTCGCTGAGGACGTCCGCGGCGGAACGCTGGAGGCGCTGCTGGAACGCGACCCGAACGCAGGCCGGCAAACGCTCGCGCAGCTCTCGGACATGCTTCGGCGCATGCATGCCTACCGCGCGCCGGCGTTCGGGCGGGTCGCGTGGATCGACAGCGGAGGAGCACCGCCGGACAAGACCTGCGAGCAGGCCTACCTGGAACGCGCGCTGGTGAACATTGCCACCGCCGTGCCCCGCGATGCCCGCGCGGCCGAAGGTGAGGCAATGCTGGAGGGGAAACTCCGCACTCTGCACGCCGCACTCGGCCCGCGCGCAGAACACGGCGTGGTCCACGGCGAACTCTGCGCGGAACACACGCTCGTCGGGCCGGACGGGGAGCCCGTCATCATCGACATCGAGGGCCTGATGTACACCGACATCGAAGTAGAGCACTGCTGGATGCGGATGCGCTTCGGCCCGCACTACGAGGCGCTCCGCAACCCAGACCTCGACCCGCAGCGTGTCAAGTACTACCAGTACGTCATGCATCTAGACCTGGTCGGCGGCCCGCTCCGTATCGCCGAGGGCGACTTCCCAAACCGGGAGTGGATGCTCGACGTTGCGGACTTCCACCTCCACAAGGCGCTCGCCTACGAGACATGAGTCGGCCGTGGGTCTTCCAGCGTGGTGCGAAGGTCGCCATCCGGCCCGACGGCATCCTCATTTGCCGCGATCCGCGCGTCGCACCGTCTAACGGATGGATCGCGGCGCTCAGCGCACGGATCTGCCGAGATGGGGCGCGGGCCGTGTACGACGACCGCCCGCGGGTCTTGAGCTACGAGATGACGTTGGGCTGGTCTATCACCCACAACCAGGTGCCATCTGCCTGGCGGCGCGCCACCTCGACGGTCACCACTCCATTGGCCAAACGTGATGACGTGAGGGCCAAGTCTCCGCTAAGCAGCGTCGGTTGCTGGGTGCCCGGCTCGAACTTGGGCCTGTCGGCCACCATGTGCTCGTAAGCCCTGCGGATCTCGTCGGAGCCGGTCGCGATTTCACCATCGGGCAGCGCCAGCACCGCGTGGGGTTCGTAGAGTGCAGTCAAGCCGTCGACGTCACCGGCGTTGAGCCGCTCGACGATGAGACGGCTCAGATCCTCGGGGTGCGTCGCGTGCTCTGCGTCTGCATGCATAGGCGCGAGCTTGCCACTCGGGTACGACAGTTTGTCGACTACGTGGACATCGGCCGTCGGGCGGGCGCAGCCATGATCAGGTGCACGCACACGCCGCGATCCGCGCGTGCAGCCGTCACTCGGTTCATCGCAATCCCAGAGCACAATCACGCAGGGTGACTGACCAACGGTGGTACTCACCGTGCAGTGAAGGCCACTGGCCCCGCCGGGCGCTCGGCCGTGCCCGCTGGTCAATGCCATGTGTGGCATAGACATCCGCTCAGGTAGGCCTGGGCGATCTGGCGGGTGGCCAGCCCGCCGACGGGGCGCAGCGTGAGCGCGACCGCCGACGACGGCGTCAGCGACGGGTGGGCGCACAGGAATTAGAGCTGGAGGGTGTCGTCCACCGCACGCGCGGGTCCAGGCGCGGGCTCCTCGTCGACGAGGTCCTCACGGCGGCGGCGGGCGGCGTCCGCCCGGGCGGCGTCGAGGAACCGTCGCCAGGACACGGTGACCAACCAGCCCTTCGGGTCCTGCGGTGGGTCGGCCGGCCAGACGCGGACCGCCTCGACCAGGGCGTCCTGCACGGCGTCCTCGGCCGCCGCGAAGTCGGCTCCGCGGCGGACGAGGATCCCGAGCACCTTCGGCGTGAGGCTCCGAGGCAGTGCCTCGTTCATGTCGGGGCTACTCCGTGATGGTGGGCGGCTCGGTCAGGAACGGCCGCAGCTCGAGCCACTCGTGGATCGGCTTCCCACCCGCGCCGGGGGCGGCCGACAGCTCCCCGGCCAGCTCGACGGCGCGCTCGTAGCTGTCGACGTCGATCACCATCCAGCCGGCGATGAGGTCCTTGGTCTCGGCGAACGGGCCGTCGGTGACCGGCGAGCGCCCCTCACCGTCGTACCGGACGAACGTCCCCTCGGGGGCGAGCGCCTGGGCGTCGACGAACTCGCCGGTCTCCTCGAGCCGGGCGGCGAAATCGCGCATGTACTGCATGTGCGCCGAGATCTCATCCGGCGTCCACTGGTCCATCCGCACGTCGTTGACCGGAGCCGGAGCGCCGCGGTAGTGCTTGAGCAGCAGGTACTTGGCCATCTGGTTCTCCTCGGTGCTCGTGCGACCCATTCTGGTCACGTTCAGCCCGGGGACGGAACCGATCATGGGTTCTCGACATCGTCGCCGGAACTTTTTCGATGCCCGTGGACGCGCGTGGGCGTTGTCAGCAGTGGAGGCCAAGTTGACGGTACAGCGCGGCAGTCGCGGCGATCGCTCCCGGCACGGCTGTTGTCGGCCGCAGGCACACGGCCACACCCGCATGGCCACTCCACAGCGGCGTCGCCGGAACGGCTGAGAGCTGCAGCGACAACCACCGCCCGGAGTGGGCACCGTCAAGACCCGAGGGCGGACGCCTGGTACGGGTGAAAGCCGCGTGGTGTCCGTTCCGGCGTGATACGAAGTTCGGACGGGATCAACCGAAAGCGGGGACTGTGACGCAGGCACGGTGGGGCTGGATTCTGCGTAGCCGGGAAGCCCCCCGCCGGATCTCCTACCTGGAACTGCTCTTCGACCTCGGTCTCATCGTCGCGCTCACCCGGCTGTCCGACCGCCTGACCGGCGACCTCAGCTTGAACCATGCGGTGGAGACCATGGTCCTGCTCGCTGCCGTCTGGTGGGTCTGGACGGTCACGGCGTACACCACCGATTGGTACGACCCCCGTCTGCCGGTGATCCAGATAATCGTCCTCACCGTGTTGTTCGGCGGATTGCTGATGTCACTGGCGGTCAGCAGCGCCTTCGAGGGAGTCAGCGGGATCGCCTTCGCCGGGGCGTACGTGGGCCTGCACCTGTTTCGCGGGCTCGTCCTCATCTCTGCCCTGCGCGGTCACGCGCTGCGGAGGCGGTCGCTACGGGTGCTCATCTGGTTCTGCCTGACCGGCGTGCTGTGGGTGGTCGGCGCCTTCCTGCCCAGCCCGATCCGGCTGGCGATCTGGGCGACGGCGGTCCTGACCGACTATGCGGTCAGCTTCTTCGGTTACCCGCTGCCTCGGCTGGGTCGTTTGAGCGCAGAGGAACTGCGGGTAGCGGGCGAACATCTGTCGGAGCGCTACCGGCAGATGTTCATCGTTGCCCTGGGCGAGATCATCTTGGTGGGAGTGCGGCGTTACGGAGACCCCCCGTTCGTGTCGCTGCGCACGGCCGGCCTGGTCCTCCTTTTCGTCCTGACCGTGACCATGTGGCGGATCTACATCGTCTACGTGGCCGACCATCTCGCCACCGGAATCGACGAGGCCACCAGTCCCGGTCGCTTCGGCCTGGTCGTGGCGTACGCGCATCTGATCATGGTGTCCGGCGTGGTGCTGATCGCCGCCGGTGGTGACATCGTCACCAGGGACCCCGCCGGGGAAACGAACACCACCCAGTTGGCAGTCGTGGTCGCCGGTCCGACGGTGTTCCTCGCCGGCCGGACCGTGTACGCGCTGGCGGCGTTCCGGGCAATGCTGTGGCGGATGCCTATCGGTGTGGTCGTCCTGTCAGTGTCAGCGCCGATGATGAAAGCGCTGCCGCCCCTCGCGGTCGCCGCCACCATAACCGCCGTGATGGCGGTGATCGCCTTCGTGCCACACTTCGGGCCGTCGGTGTACCGCACCCGCTGGCGCATCCGCACCCGCTGGTGACCCTGGGCGGTCGACCGGGCACGGTTCCCGCGCCGGATGACGGGTGGCCGGACGCCCCGGCTCCGCACGGCCGGTTTGCAGCACCGCGGCACCCTCACCGGGACGTCCGTCACCACCCGTGGAAGCTCCCGAGCATGATCCGTAGAGTTACCGCAGCCACCCGGAGCAGCGTGAGAGCCAGGAGCGTGACCAGCGATGAAGATCGGGTTCATTGGGCTCGGGGCGATGGGCCAGGCGATGGTGGCGAACCTGCTCGCTGCCGGTCACCCCGTTCAGGTCTGGAACCGTTCGCCGGAGCCGGTGCGGGAGATGACCGAGCAGGGCGCCACCGCGGCCGTCGACCTGGCCGAGATCTTCACCTGCGACGTGGTGCTCAGCGCGCTCAGTGACGACGACGCGGTCACCGGTCTCCTTCTCGACGAGGATCTGCTGGCGGTCGCCCCTGCCGGCGCCGTGCACGTGAACACAGCGACGATCAGCAGCGAACTGGCGACCCTGGCTCATCAGCGCTACGCGGAGTTCGGCCTGCGCTACGTCGCCGCGCCGGTACTGGGCAACAGTGAGGTGGCCCGCGCCGGGAACCTTACCGTGCTCGTGGCCGGCGAGGCGGAGGCGATCACGGTCGTCCAGCCCATGATCGACGTGATCGGCCGCCGCACCTGGACGATCGGCGACCAACCTGCGCAGGCCAACCTGCTCAAGATCATGGTCAACTACCTGATCGCCTGTTCGATCGGTGCGATGGCCGAGGCGACCACCGTCACCGAGGCCGCCGAACTCGACCCGAAGCTGCTCATCGACATCGTCAGCGAGCACTTGTTCACGGGTGTGGTCTTCCCGAACTACGGCCGCATGATCGGCGCCCGCGAGTACGAGCCGGTCGCGTTCAAGCTGGCGCTCGGGCACAAGGACGTGAATCTCGCGCTCGACACCGGGCAGGCGCACGGGGTGCCGTTGCCGCTCGGTGGAGTGCTGCGGGACGCGTTCATCGACGCCATGGCGCACGGGCAGTCCGAACAGCACTGGGTCGCCGTCACCGAGGCCGTACGACGTCGTGCCGGTCTCGGGCGGGATTGAGACGCCCGAACGCGTAGCCGTCCGCCGAGCCGAGGTGACCTTCCTGCTCGAAGGCGGGTAGGTCAGCGCGATGGCCGGAGCGCCTCGAACCGTACGCCGGTGGCCTGCTCGGACAGTTTCCAGAGACGACTACCGTTGTCCGGGTCGGTCGCGGCGGGCGACAGTTTCCCCGGTACGGGGTAGCCGCGTAGTTCGCCCGGCCCGTCGGGGACGACGAGCTGACCCGAGCGGGCCGAGGCGTCGGTGGCGGCGAACAGTTGGGGCAGGGCACCACGGTCGACGGGCTGAGCCAGCAGCGGGTTGCCCAGCCGGCCCAGCACGAGTCGCCACCCTCTGGTGGTGGCGCTGAGCTGCAGGTTCGTGGCGGTGTAACCGGGGTGGGCCAGGATGCTGCGAATGGGGCTGCCCGCGTCGCCGAGCCGCCGGTGCAGCTCCCAGCCGAAAATGGCGTTGGCGAGCTTGGACGAGTTGTAGACGCCCATCGGCGAGTACCGCCGGGTGTCGTCGAAGGGCAGCCGGGCTCCTCGGTGGTTTACCGAGGTCACCGTGACCACGCGCGGGTCACGGCCGGCCAGCAGCAGGTCGAGCAGGAGACCAGTGAGGGCGAAATGCCCGAGATGGTTCGTGGCCAGCTGCAGCTCGTGGCCCTGGGGGCTGAGCGCGTACGGCGTGGCCATTGTTCCGGCGTTGTTGATCAGGACGTCCACCCGGCGGTGTGACGCGTGCATCCGGTCGGCGAACTCACGGACCGAGTCGAGGTCGGCCAGGTCGGCCCGGAGCACCTCCCAGCTCGCGCCGGGTGCTGCGCCGAGCGAGGCGGCGGCTGCCCGGCCCTTCTCCTCGTCGCGGACGGCCATCACCACGTGGGCGCCTCGCGCGAGGAGCCTCCGGGTGGTTACCAGGCCGAGTCCGCTACTCGCTCCGGTGACGACGAAGGTGCGTCCGCTCAGGTCCGGGATCCGGTCCGCGGTCCAGCGATCAGCATTCATGCGCCCTACGGTGCTATCGATGACACCCAGTGTCAAGCAATGCGTGGAATGCCGTAATGGGCATGGCATAGCATCAGTGCATGGCAACGAGGTCGGAAACCACGCTGGCCGAACGCAAACGGCAGCTCGTCGCCGAGGAGTTGCGCAACGCGGCCCTGATGCTGCTGGCCACCCGCGGCTTCGACGCCGTCACGGTCGACGACATCGTCGCGACCGCAGGCATGTCGCGGCGCACCTTCTTCCGCTACTTCGCGTCCAAGGAGGACGTCGTCGTCCGGTTCCTCGCCGACATGGGCACCGACGTCGTCACCGAGCTCGCCGCCCGGCCGGAGAACGAACCAACATCGGTCGCGCTGCGTCGTGCCATCTGGCGCCCGCTCTCGGGCTGCGCCGACCAGCCCAACCACGCCGAACGAATCCGGATCGTGGTCCGGCTCATCCTCGACACCCCCGCCCTGCATGCCCGCTGGTTGGAGCGCCAGATCCAATGGCGCAGCGGGTTGGCCGCCGAACTCGCCGCCCGCCACGGCCTCGACCCGAGCGCCCATCCGTACCCGCAGATGGCCGCGGGCATGGCCATGCTGGCCCTGGACGCGGTGCTTCAGCAGTGGCGGCCCGGCGACGACGAACATCGCCTGGCCGAGTTGACCGACCAGGCGTTCGCCGTTGTGGCGCCGGCGTTGGACGCCGGCGCCGACCAGCGGTGACAGCCGCGCCCAACTGCCGGCAGGTCAGCGCCGTTGCTGGCACGGTACGCAGTGGCGGGCCGCGGGCAGGATCTCCAGGCGGGCCGTCGGGATGTCTCGGCCGCACCCCTCGCAGACACCATAGCTGCCTTCGGACATCCGCTTCAGCGCCCGAGTCACGTCCGCGACGCCTTGCCGCGCGCCTTCGATCAGCTGGCGCAGGGTGTAAGGGTCGTGGCCGCCCTGGTCGGGCCGCCGCGAATGCATCGTCAGCTCCGTGAGCTGGTTGGTTTGCTCTGCGAGCTGGCGGTCCAGCAAGTCACGCAAGAGAGCGGCACGGTCGTTCAGGGTATGCGTCATCGTCGATTGCTCCTTCCGGGCAAGATGTCGCGGTCAATCGGCGGCGGGGTGCCGGGTCGCCGCAACGGCGGCCAGGCTTGCGCCGGTCAGGGCGGCGGTGCGCGGTGACGCCGCACGGTGAACCGATGCGCCCAGGGTGGCGACCAGCCGGGCGGTCAGGTCGGGGCGCGTGGCTCCGTCTCCGACGACGATCAGGCCACGGGCCAGGGACGCGGAGATCATCGGCCGCAGCTCGGGTACCTGCCGCAGCTCACGGATCAACCCGGCAGTGGTGTCGGCGAGCATCGCCGCGGTCACCGCATGGTTCAGGTCGCGGGTGCCGACGTCGGCGCGCCGGGCAGCGACCACCCGGCCTTCCTCCAGTAAGGCGACCTCGGTGAGCTGGGCGCCGACGTCGGCGAGCAGCAGGGTGCCGGCGGCGGCACCGGCCCCGATGGCGCCCGCGCGGACGCTGTCGACGAAGAGCAGCCGGGACGGCGCGAACACCGCGGTGAGCACACGGCGGGTCGCTTCCTGGTCGGCCGCGGTGGCCAGTACCGGCCGGCAGGCCACGACCAGCGCTCCCACCGGCAGCGGGGCGCGGTGCTCGCGCAGCAGCCGCCGAAGCTCGACGGCGCAGGCGGAACCGTCGACGATCCGGCCGCGCCGCACGACCGGTGTCCGGAGGCCCTGGCCGACCGGGACGCTGAGCACCCCGCCGGGCCCCAGCCAGATCCGCAGGTGTGCGCTGCCGAGGTCCACGGCGATCGGCTCCGGGTCGACGGTCGCCGCCGGGCGGGTCGTGTGGGAGTGGCCGACCACCATGCCGGTGCGCGGCCAGGGGTGGATGGAGGTGACGTTGCCGGTCATACCGACCTCTCTCACGGTGGGATACGGCTGCCCGGCCGTCCGACGGGACGGCATGGGACGAGAAACGGTGCGCGGGCGGCCGGGCGTGGACGGGACCCTCAGGTCACCGCGCCCGGCTCGGTCGCGTTGCCAGGTTCGTGAGCGTCAGACGTCGCTCCGGCAGGGCGGACGTGACCGGTCTCGGGAGCCGGGCCGACGCGAGCGGAACGGGACGTCGGGACGACCCGGCCGGGGCAGCGGCGGACGACCGGCGGACGCGCGTGACGACGCCACCGGCATACGGATCATCACCGCCTCCTCGCTACTCGGGTATCGCGTCGGACCTCCAGCTTCGCCCCAAAAGCCGGGGCTGACATTGCCCGGCGTCGGCCAACAACGTCCTGCTCAGTTGCCGAGCACGGGAAATACGAGGTCGGTTGCCGCCTGGCTGCCAGCACCGGAGAGGGTGGCCCGAACAGTCGTATCGGCTACCTGAGCAAATCCACGTACGGGGCCTCCGTTGGCGGCCGGCGGGCGACTATGGTGGGCCGCATGCGCAACCAACAGCACCCCATCGGCGTCGAGCGGCCGCTCGTGCTGTCGATGCTGGCTGTGCTGGCGGTTGTCGTCACGGCCGTTCGCAGGGGTTGCGCGCTGGGCATGTGCATCGTGTTCCGGCTGACCCGCGCCGTCGCGGCCTGCGTTCCCGCCTGGTCGGCCAACCGAGCTCCACCGGACGTCGTGCCATCCGCCCGACCGTCCGCAGCGTTGACCTGACGCCGAGCCGCTCCCGGCCGACCTTGGGCAGCCACCCCAAATGGAGCTCTCTCGATGAACATCGAACGCACCGCCCTGCCCGGCATCGGAGTGCGGCAGACCTTCACCACCGATCAGGGCCGACGGATCGGGATCGTCGAGTACCAGGCCGGCGACCGCCGAGACGTTGTGCACGATGACCCGGACGACCCCGATCGCATGATCACCCTCGCCCTCACCCGCAGCGAGGCGACGGCCCTGGCCACCCTGCTCGGCTTCCCGGAAATCGTCACCCTCCCCAACTGACCTCCTAGGTGGGGAGCGGCTGGCGCGGCCAGTCCAGAGCCCGCGCCCCGAGGACTGCGGCGTGCAGGGTGAACCGGTCCCGCGGATCGGCCGGGTCGTAGCCGCTCAGTACCCGGATCCGGTTCAGTCGATAAGTGACGGTGCGGACCGACACGTGCAGGCGGCGGGCCGCCTCGGTGGCGACCTCGCCGCACGTGAAGTACTCGTTCAGGGTGTCCAGCAGCGGCTCGGCCCCGCCCCGGGCTCGGCTCAGCGGCGTCAGCACCGCCTGCACCAGATCCACCATGGCCGGCTGATCCCGCAGCAGAACACGGTAGATGAGCAGTTCGTGCGCGTTGATCACCGCGGTGTCGGTGCGTAGCCGCTGCGCCGTGGTCAGTGCCTCGCGGGCCTCCTCGTAGGAGCGGGCGATGCCGTACAGCCCAGGGTGCGGGCGGCCCACCGCCACCTGCCAGGGCCGGCCTCGGGCCAGGCGGTCCAACTCGGCATGCATCAGCCGGCCCAGGTCGCCTGCCGATCCGCCGTCGCCGTCGCCCCGTTCGGCTGTCACCGTATCCGCGGGCGCGATCACCACGAGCAGGCCCTCCTTCGTGGCCACCAGCACGTCCCGATCGCCCAACCGGTCGAAGATGACCCGTTCCAGAGCGCTGATCGCCGTGTCGGTGTCCGGCAGCCGCCGGTTCGGCGAGCCCAGCGCCACCTGGTGCACCCGCGCCAGATCCAGCCCGAACGGCTCGGCACGCTCGACCAGCCCACCGAGATCCGAGTCGCCTCGCAGCAGGTCGTCGATGAGTTCCCGGCGCAGGGTCTCCTCCCGTCGGACCAGATCCCGTCGGGCGGCCGCGTACCCCTCGGCGAGGGTGGCGACGGCGGTGTCGACGACGTGCAGGACAGCGTCCGCCGCCGCGGTTACCGTGTCGCTGTCGGTGGATCGGGCCAGGTGCGGCAACTGCCGCCAAAGCCGCCGCGCCGCGGACAGGTAGAGACGAACGACCCGCCCCGCCGACACGCCCTGCTCGGCGGCGCGCCGGCCGAGCGCCCCCACCGCGTCGAGATCGCTGCGGCGTGGCCGGCGGCCGGTCACCGCCGCGTCCGCCAGCAGCCGCAGATAGTCGCCGAGCAGTTCCACCGGCACCCCGCCGGCGTCGACGCCGGCCTCGCGCGCGACCCGAGCCATCCATTCGTCGTCGGTGGCGTCCCCGTCTTGAGCCGCGCTACGAGCGCTCTCGGTCATCGCGGCTCCCCGTGCGGGGCCGGCACCGGACACCGACCCGATTGGTCCAGGGTATGGCGGCAGGCAGGGCCCCGGTCGAGAGGTCGGCCGGGCGCAGGACCTCCGCCCGCGCGCCCTATCGGGCGGGTCCGGCCTCGGCCGAACGCTCGGCGACGACCACTGAGATGCCGTCGAGCACCCGCCGGAGACCGAACTCGAAGGCGTACTCCGGGCCGTAGGCCGCGCCGTGCGCCCGCCCGGCCGCGGTACCGACCCGGGCGGCCGTCGGATAGCTACCCGCCTTCATGAACTTCTCCAGCCAGGGGGCGTGCAGCTGCCACCACTGGCCGTCCGTCATGCCGGTCTCGCGCTCGAGATCGGAGACCTCCGACGCGGCCCGCGCCGAACTCTTGGCGTGCCCGAGGACCAGGGTCAGCACGGCGTCCATCTCCACGTCGTTGAGCCCGATGCCGGCCACCGCGTTCAGCTCGTAGTCGTACTTGGCGAGCATGTTGGGGCCGAGCACCGGCCGGCTGGTCTCGGCGCGCAGCATCCAGGGGTGGGCGCGGTAGAGGGCCAGGTTGTCCCGCGCGATCCGCTCCAGCCTGCCCCGCCAGCCACCGGGTACGTCCGCCGGACGCTCCAGCTCCCCGTAGAGCGTGTCGATCATGACGTCGAGCAGTTCCGCCTTGCCGGGCACGTACGTGTAGACGGACATCGTTCCGGCACCCAGCGCCTCACTGACCCGGCGCATGGTGAGAGCGTCGATCCCCTCCGCGTCGGCGATCTCGATCGCCGCCCGGACGATCCGGTCCACACTGAGCCCAGGCCCGGCGCTGCGGCTGGTCGGCTCCCGCGTCCGCCACAGAATGGCCAGGCTACGGGCGGGATCGGCCTTGGTCCTGCGCTCCCTCGACATGGTGCCGCCATCGTACCGGCGGACACCGGAGGCCGTACGGCCACCGGCCGTTGCCCTGCCAGCGGTGACGGACCGGCCGGAACGCCGGGCCGCGCGTACCGGTCGGTCCTGGTCAGCAGCACGGGTTCGGGGCGGACTGACGTCGCCCCGACGCGTCGCAGGCCGTCCTCGGCCACGATGTCGCAGCGGGTCCAGAACGATCGGTCGGGATTCCGGCGGCCGGTCTCGGTGTTCGCCACGGAGCTGCGCCCGTACCTCAGGAGCCGGGCCAGACCGTGCTGGGTGCGGCCGGCGGCCTTGCGCAACCGGGCGAGGTGGCGGCCGAGCGCGCGGCGGGAGGCGGCGATCTCGTCGTGGTCGGCCATCGCTGCCATCCCCCGGTCACTGCGGTCACGATGACTGGAGACCGTAGTCGCCTTCTGTGACAGTTTCGGCAGGTGCCGACAACGTCAGGGCATTGCGCTACGGGCGTGTCCACCGGTGGGCGTCCTACCGTGCCTGCATGCCCTTCCAACAGCTCGGCGTCACCGCCGGCCGTCGAGCAGCTAGGAGCGTGGGTCAGTGAACGTGTTGACGATGGGCGGCGGGTCCCGGGCATGATCGCTGCCGTGTCTTCCAAGATTTCTTTCGGTGAGAAGCCGACGCTCACCGGTGACCTCGTGGTTCTGCGTCCGGTCGGCGTGGCCGACGCGCCGGCGTTGGCTGCGGCAGCGCTCGATCCGGACGTGGATCGGCTGACCGGCACCCACACGAGGTTCAGCCTTGAGGCGTTGGAACGCTGGTATTCCTCCCGGGCCGAGCACGACGATCGGTTGGATCTGGCGATCGTCGAACGAGCCACCGGCGAAAGCGTCGGTGAGGTGGTCTTGACGGAGCTTGACGTCCACAACCGTTCCTGCTCGTTTCGGATTGCCCTGTTCGGCCGCCGGTTCTTCGGCCGAGGGCTGGGCACCGAGGCGAGCAGGATGATCTTGGGTTATGCCTTCGAGACCGTCGGTGTGCACCGGATCGAGTTGGAGGTCTACGCGTTCAATCCGCGGGCCCAGCGCGTCTACGAGAAGATCGGCTTCGTCCACGAGGGGACCAAACGGGATGCGTTGTGCTGGGACGGCGAGTGGATCGATGCGCACACCATGGCCCTGCTCGGCGATGAGTGGGTTACGCATCGCGGCCACCTTCGCCCCGCGCAATGATTTTCGGGCGGGAGAAGGTGAGCTGTGTCCGTCGATGAGCCTGGCCTGTTCGATCCGGTTGCGGTAGTACCTCGGGCGCAGAGCCCGTCCGCGCCGGCGGACAAGCGGTTCCGGGCGTTCGACCCGCACCAGGTGCTGCTGCTGCCGCCGTCGCTGGACGACTGGCTGCCCGAGGGGCATCTGGCCCGGTTCGTCGCCGAGTTGGTCGACGACGTGCTGGATCTGGGAGCGGTCCTGGCCGACTACACCAACAAGCGTGGCTTTCCACCCTACGATCCGCGGCTGATGGTGCGCCTGCTGATCTAGGGCTACACCACGGGCGTCCGGTCGTCCCGGGCGATCGAGCGCAAGTGCGTGGACGATGTCGCCTTCCGGTTTCTGGCCGCTGACCAGGCCCCGGACTACCGGTCGGTCGGATGGCTGAGCGCGACTCCGCCCCGGAACTACGCTCCTACGGCCTCCGCGGCTTCCTGCTCGACCAGTACGACCGGGTCATGGGCGTCGAGACCAACATCCAGCTCACCCTGGCCCGCCGGGTCACCACGACCACCACCGTCGGCGCGACGATCGGTGGGGCAGCCACCGCCGTCGTCTACGTCCTGCTCGGCCTGCTGCTCATCGACGGACAGATCCTCCTCGCCGCCGCCGCGACCTGCGTCATCGCCGTCCAATCCGCTCAACGCTCCCCCGCCGTGGTCACCTTCCAGGTCGACCGCGTCTACACCGAGGGGCAGCATTTCCGCGACTACACCGGCTTCATGGCCCGCGCCGCCGGCTACCTGCCGCCACAGACCGACCCGGCTTCCGCATTGCCGGCGCCGGGCCCACTGCGGGAGATCACGGTCGACGCGGTGAGCCTTCGTTATCCCGACCGCGACGCGGCGGCCGTTGACCAGGTCACCCTCGCTGCGGGCCCGACTCACGGTCGTCACGCAGGAGTACCACAAGTGGCCGTTCACCGCCGCCACGAACGTCACCATCGGAGACATCACCGCGGCGCCCGCTCAGGACCGCATCCAGACCGCCGCCGCCCGCGCCGTCGCCCACGACATGATCACAGAGCTGCCCCACGGGTACGAGACACTGCTCGACCGCACCTTCGCCGGCGGACAGGATCTCTCCGGCGGGCAGTGGCAGCGAATCACCGCCGCCCGCGGCTTCCTTCGCGACGCCGACCTGCTCATCATGGACGAGCCGTCGTCCGCCCTCGACCCGTGTGCGGAAGACGCCCTCTTCCAGGCCATCCGCGACCGGCAGGGACAGGCCACAACCACCTGAGGGCGCGCGCCATGACACCGTCGGACCCCACGGTACGCACCCCAGTTGGCAGAGCCGGATGTCAGGAGATTACCGGCTGTCAGGGCGGCGGCCATTTCGCGCCGCGGGTCTGACCGAAGCTGCGATTGACGCCCTCTTCCGGCCGTGGCCTGATAGGCGCAGGAGGTCGCCATGCCGGTCGAGGACGGGACGAAGGTACCGCGGCTTCCGCCGCGCTGGTTCATCCGTACGGCCTGGTCGGTCCACCGGGCCCTGTATCGAGTCTTCGGCGGCCGGATCGGCATTTGGCGGCCGCGCGCCGACCGGTGGGGCACGTTGCGGTTGACCACCACGGGACGGCGCAGCGGCCGGCAGCGCAGCGTCATCGTCGCGTACCTGGAGGACGGGCCGAATCTGTTCACGCTGGCGATGAACGGGTGGGGTGCGGGTGAGCCCGCCTGGTGGCTCAACCTGCGGGCACATCCGGATGCGACCGTCGACCTGGTCGGCGGTCGACGGCTGGTACGCGGTCAAGCCGCGACAGGCGACGAGCGGTCGCGGCTCTGGGCCCGCTGGCGCGAGATAGACCCGAACATCGACGCCTTCGCGACGCTGCGGCCGTCGGAGACCGCGGTGGTGATCCTGGCACCCCGTCCCGACGCCGGGTAGCTGACCAGTTGACGGCCAGGCATCGCCGCCGGGAGGTCCTGCGTCGACCAACGCCGGGGGTCGACCGGCCGGTCCGCCGGGGCACGGGCTTCGGAAGCCGGTGCCGACGGCGGACCGCCGGACGGCTCATGGTCGCCGGTGTCGTGCCGTGTCGGCCGCCGCGAGGCCGGAACCCGTCACCGGGTCTGCACGCGGATGTCGTCCGGCCAGTGCATCTGGACGCCCAGGTCGGCCAGGGTGGCCTGGAATTCGGCACACAGCTCGGGCTTCGACCGCACCGCGCGGGGCGGTACGCCTCGCTTGATGCTGAACGCGGCCAGCGCTCCGGCGGCCTCGCCGACGTTCCACTCGACGGGGTGCAGCCGATAGCAGCCGTTGGTGATGTGTGTGACGCCGAGGGACTTGCCGGCTGCCACGAGGTTCTCCAGCCGGACCGGCACCAGGGCGCCGAGCGGAACCTGGAAGGGGTACGTCGCGATGTCGAGGTAGCCGCGCCCGGAAGTGCTCGGGTGCAGGTCGATGCGGTAGCAGCCCACTCCGACGCTGTCGGCGAAGGTCTCCGCGCTGGTTGCTCCTGGTCGAGCTTCTACGCCGACATGCTGTTCGAGGACAGTGAATTCGGCGCGGATGCGCCGCGCCTCCCGGATGTACGGGACGGCCGCCAGCCCGTCCGTCGTACCCAGCACGTCACCGTTCGGACGCAGCATCGGATAGCCCGCCCCGCCGTCCGGGCGTGGCGCCTCGGTCTGCACCCAGTGGACGAAGGAGAGCGTGAGCTGCCGGGCACGCTCGAGACCCGCGGCGCGTTCCGGTGCGGAAACACCGGTGATCGGGGTGAGCCAGTAGTCGATCTGCGGCCAGTTCACGAGGGTGATGTCGGTGACGGCCGGATTCACGTGCTGTCCGTAGCGGATTCGGCGGAACGTCCAGAGGTCGCGTTCACCGGGCGCGCCGAAGAGGGGCCGCCGCAGTGGCTTACCGGTCTCCGGCTCCTCGGTCACCCAGCCGAGTTGTGGGCCGGGCCAGTGCGCTGCGCGGTAGCTCTTCCAGAAGTCGTACTCCTTCGGCCGGTCGATCGTGTGGTCCTCGCCCGGACGAAGTTCGAGCGCGACGCACCAGGTGATCGCCTGCTGGTCGTGCGGGTCGGCCGGACCCGCCAGCGCGTGCAGTTCGCCGGTCTCCGCCGTGCTCTCCGCTCCGAGGACGTGCTCGCACCCGGTGAGCGGCAGCAGGTCACCCTCTTCGGTGGCGTCGAGGACGTAGCGGGCGGTGATCCGGACCGTCGCGCCCTCGCGGGTGTCGGTGAAGGTGACGGCGTCGACCCGGTCGAAGCTGACCTCCGCCGAGATCGGCTCGTGCCGGGTGAGTAGGCGCACCTGACCCATGCTGAGCCAGGGTTGCAGCATGTCGCGGAGGACGTCGTGCACGACTGTCGGTTCGGCGGCCAGGTTGCTGACCCAGGCCTCGCCGGGGTTGAGGTGTGCCGCGGCCAGGGCGGCCGGGGTCAGCGGACGGTTGCGGCGGTACGCCTCGCGTACCGCGTCGCGCATCTGACGGTACGACGCGGTGACCCCGGTGTGTTCCACCCAGGGATGCTCGTCGGGCGGAACCGCCTGGGCGGTGAGCTGCCCACCGATCCAGTCGGTCGAGTCGGTCAGGATGACGGTCTGTCCCAGCCGGGCTGCCGACTGGGCGGCGGCCACGCCGCCACAGCCCGCGCCGACGACGAGGACGTCGCAGTCGAGTTCCATGTGAATCTTTCGGTCGGGGGTCTAACGGGAGTTGGCGTGTGCGAGGCTGTCGGTGATCTGGCGCCGCGCCAGCACGTACGCCAGGAGCACCGGCAGCGTGCTGATTGCGGTCGCCGCCATCTGCACGTTCCACAGCGGATGCCCGGTCGCGTCGGTGTACGCGGTGATCGCGACCGGCACGGTGAACAGCTCCACCCGGTTGAGGAAGACCAGCGGTTCCAGGTAGGAGTTCCAGCTCGCGAGGAACGCGATGATCGCGACGGCGCCGAGCATGGGCCGGGCCAGCGGCATCGCGATGTGCCAGATGATGCCGAGCCGGCCCAGCCCGTCGAGCTGGGCCGCCTCTTCCACCTCGGGCGGCAGGGATTGGAAGAACTGCCGGATGAGGAAGGTCGCCATCACACCGGTGGCGCCGAACACCGGCAGGATGACCAACGGCACGTGGGTGTCGACCAGGTTGGCCAGGCGCAGCATCTTGAACAGCGGAATGAGGGTGACCTCAGCCGGCAGCATCAGGGCGCTGAGCAGCAGGAAGAACAGCAGGTTGCGGCCGGGGAACCGCAGCCGCGCGAACGCGTACCCGGACAGCAGCGACAACGCGCAGGTCAACACGGTGACGGCCGCGGCGATGTAGACGCTGTTCCAGATCTGACGGGCGAACGGCTGGAGGCGGAACACCTCGCTGAGGTTCTCCCACGCCACGTGCTGCGGGATCAGGCGCGGCGGGTACGAGAAGATCTCGGCCGGCGGCTTGAGCGCGCTGGAGGCCATCCACAGGAACGGGAAGACCAGCGGCGCGACGGCGAGGACGAGCAGGACGTACAACAGCACGCGCAGCGCCACGGGCCGAAGGCGCGCCGCCCGGCCGGAGGTTTGATCACTCACTGTGCACCCACTTCTTACGGGCCCACCACTGCACGGCCACCAGGCCCAGCGTGATCACGAACAGCACCACGGCGAGCGCGCTGGCGTAGCCGGTGCGCATCAGTTCGAAGCCCTGCTGGTAGATGGCGAAGGCGAGCACGGTGGTGGCGTGGGACGGGCCGCCGTTCGTCATCAACATGATGTAGTCGAAGACCTGGAACGAGCCGATGAGCGTGATGATGACGACCACGAGGGTGGTGGGGGCGAGCAGTGGCAGGATCACCTGCCGGTGAACCTGCCACTCGCCGGCCCCGTCGAGACGGGCCGCTTCGACCGCCTCCTTCGGGATGCTGCGCAGCGCCGCCAGGAAGATGACGGCTTTCAGTCCGACGGTCTTCAAGGCGGCTACCACGGTCACCGCGGCCAGCGCCGGCTTCGCCTCGAACAGCCAGTTCGGCCCGCTGATCGAGAAGACGCTGAGCAGGCTGTTGACGGTGCCGCCCTCACCCTGCAGCAGGAACCTCCACACGATGGCCCACGCCGCCTGGGACGTCACCACGGGCAGGAAGGCGAGTGCCAGGAACAGCTGCGCGCCGCGCAGCTTGCGGTGCAGCACCAGTGCCAGGAACAGCGACATCGCAACATTGATCACGACCAGTCCGGACGCGAAGATTCCGGTGGTGACGACGGATCGCCAGAACGCCGGATCCTCGGTGACCATCGTCCGGTAGTTGTCCAGCCCCACGGACCGAGCGTCCGGGGCGAGCAGGTTGCTGTCGGTGAAGCTGAGCACCAGCACCGTGATCAGCGGGATCAGGACGACGACGAGGAAGCCCAACATCTGCGGGCTGATCAGCAGGTACGCGGTGAGCGTCTCGCGCATGCGCCGCGTACGCCTCGCCGAGCGCCCGGCCTGCGTTGCCCGGCCTTGTGTCGCGCGCCCAGATAAGGGTTGGTAGGGCGACGGCGGCGCCGTCGCTGACTTTGTGGTCATGACGTCAGGACCCCGCGACGTCGCGCTTCAGCAGCGGGTCGAGCTGCTGGCACAGGTCGTTCATGACGTCCTGCGTGTTCGCGTTCCGTGCCCAGAGCTTGTCGAAGACGGGAGCCGAGGTTTGCAGCACCTCGGCCCACGCGGACGGGTAACGGAACGGGTAACCCTTCTCGATGCCGGACACCAGCACGGAGTTGATCGCATCCTTCGGCAGCGGGCCTTGGGCGTAGATCTGCTCTGCCTCGGCGAGCACCGACTTGCGGGCCGGCGGGAAGAAGGAGGCGAGTTTCTGGGTGCCTTCCTTGCCGCTGATGTATTTGATCAGCTCGGTGGCGAGCTTCTCGTGCTTGCCACCCTTGAAGGCGACCAGGCCGGCCTGCCCGGTGAAGTTGACCGGGCCACCCGGCCCGGCGGGCAGCGGGGCGACTCCCCAGTCGAAGCCCGCGCCCTTGAGCTGGCTGAGCCGCGAGGTCTGGGTGAAGGTCACGGCGGCCTTGCCGGCGAAGAAGTCGGCCTCGTTGCCCGGTGGCACCGCGGTCTTGTCCGTGAACGCCATCGCCCGGTAGGCCTCGACCGCCGCCACGGACTGGGGGGAGTTGAGCTGGCACTGGCCGGTGTCGGGGTCGAAGACCTCGCCACCGTAGGCGCGGATCAGCGGTTCCAGGGTGGTCCAGACGAGCTTGCCGTAGATGCCGCCGTCGTTGCTCTGGAAGGCGTAGCTTCCGGTGGGCAGGCTCGGCTGCACCTTACGGCCGAGGTCGCTCAGGGCCTGCCAGGTCCAGTCGCCGGTGGCAGCGAGCTTCGCGGGATCCGGCGCGCCGGCCTTGGCGAGCTGGTCCTTGTTGTAGATGGTGAAGAACGGGCTGGTCGAGAACGGTACGCCCCACACCTGGTCGCCGCTCTGCCAGTTGGTGAACGAGGCCGGCACGAAGTCGTCGAACTGGTACGAGGCGTCCTCCTTCAGCTGCGGCCCGAGGTCCACGAGCTGGCCGTTCTTCGCCATCCCGACCGCGTCCGGGGCACCCATCCACCCGAGGTCGGGCGGGGTGCCCCCGGACAGCCGGATGGAGATCTTGGTGAGGTAGTCCGCCTGGGGGATCGACTGGATCTCGACCTTGCCACCGCCGTGTGTCTTGGAGAACTCGGCGGTGAGGTCGTTGAGCAGCTTCAGTTGGTCGGGGTTGGTGGTCCAGACAGTCATGGTCATGTTGTCTGAACCGCCGCCGCTGTCGCCACTGCCGACACCGCACCCGGTGACGGCGAGGGTGGCCGCCACCGCGGCGCCGAGCAGGGGGGCTCGGAGTCGTCGCATGCTGATGGTCCTCCTGGTGCGAGGGAATGGGAATCTTCAGGAATTTCGGATGGATGTGGTTGTCGGGGGCGCCGTGTCTAGCGGGGCACGGCGGTGAGGGTTCGCCCGGGCGCCTCGGGGCAGGGCACCAGCCGGCAGCCCGGCGGGGCGCCCTCCAGCTGCGCGAGAAGCTCCTCCACGGCCAGGTGGCCGATGCGATAGCCGGGGACGGTGAAGCCGGACCAGGCGGTGTCGATGCCGTCTTCCTCCGTCAGCCCTGCCACGGCGAGCGCCAGGTGCGCGTTTCTCTCCGCGCCCACCTTGGTGGCGAGTCCGCCGACCAGGTCGGCGTACTCGCTGTTCTCCAGCATCAGACCGGTCACCCCGGCATCGAGCAGCCGGTGGAGCAGCGCCTCGTCGACCTCGGAGACGGGTGCGAAGTGCAGCTGTGCGTCCAGCTCGCTGGTGGTGATCGCGGAGAGCCTGTCGATCGAGGCGGGCAAGCTCTGGTCCGCGCCCAGGTACGCGATCTTCCGGTGGCCGAGAGCGGCGAAGCGCTGCGTCAGCGCGCGGGTGGCCGCGGCGTAGTCGGGGGCGACGCTCGGCACCTCGCGTCCGTCGGCGAGGAAGCGGCGGCCGATGAAGACGAACGGGTACTGGTCGGCGGAGAGCTGCTCCAGTTCGGCAGGGATCTCGTCGCGGCCGAGCAGCACGGTCGCGTCGGCCAGCCGCAGCTTGTTCTCGCCGGAGGCATAGATGGTACGCACTCCCCCGCTGTTGCCGTCGCGTCGCCCGGCGGCGCTCGTGAACAGCAGAAGGTCCTGGTCGTGTGCCTCCGCCGCCTCCTCGATGCCGAGGAGGAATCGGTGGTAGAAGGTGCGGTGCGCGACGGGGAACACCTTCTCGTAGGTGAACACGCCGATGATCTGGCTACGGCCGTTGGCGAGCCGGCGTGCGAGTGGGTCCGCGCGGTAGCCGAGCTCCCGCGCGATCGCGAGAACCCGCTGGCGGGTGGCCTCCGGGATGCCATCGGCCCGGTCTCGCAGAATCATCGACACGGCCGCCTGCGTGACGCCGGCCTGCCGTGCGATGTCTGCCTGCGAGACCCGCGACCGGCCGCTCCGCCCCGATCCGCTTATGCGCATAAGCGGACGCTACGCACGGACATTCGAGCGGTCAACCCGTAGGCAGAAATTTTTTTCGGGCCGCCGGAGCCACCCGGCGTCGCCGTGGTCGGAGATCAACATCCCCTCGCGGCATGGATCTTCCCGGGCCGCGTCACCGCTGAGGCGATGCCCGAACAGCGAGCGCCACGGCCCCTCGCCTTCGTCCAACAACGGCCGGCAACGCCTGCAACGGGCGATTCATCTACACCTGCTGATCACTACACTGTCGCGATGTCGACCCCTGCCTCGTCCCACCCGACCGTGCCAACATCCCGGACCCTGCGGGTTCCCCTCTGGACGCTTCCCTTCCTGGTCCTTGCCGGCACATTGCTCGGCGCAGCGGTGACCTGGCAGGTGAACCGCGACAGGGGCGAGCCGGCGATCCTCCAGGGAATGGTGACCGGGGTGAACTCCGACGGCACGGCGATCGGCTTCACCGCCGACAGCGGGACCCGCGAAGGTGAGGGCCTGGCGCTGATTGCGGACGTCCCCTGGACCGACGCCGCAGGCGAGATGCACGGCGGCACCGACCCCACCTGCCTGCTCCCCGGGTCATCCGGGCAGCGGCTCGAACTCGGAGTCCTCGACATCGGGGGCACTGGCAACTGGCCGTCCAGAGCCGTGGTGTGGGTGCACTGCCTGAACTAGAGCGGTAGTTACCAAAGGGAGATCGTTGTCGGGTGGCCCGCGCACCGGCGGCGCTCTTGGATAGAGATAACCAAGTCCATCGATCGAGCGAAGGAATTTGCAGACTCGGACCACCCGCTTAGAAGGGGACCATTCGTGATCGACGCTCATCCGTTCCGATGGAAGCACCGACTGTTGACCGCCGCCGCCGCGCTCACACTCAGCCTCGGGGCCGTGGTCGCGCCCGCCACCGGCGCCGCCGCCGCCGAGTCCACCCTGCCCAGTGGCAACACCGCGTACCGGACGCTTGCCGATTACGAGAACGACATGGCCGAGCTGGCCGCCCAGCACCCCAACCTGGTCAAGCCGATCACGCTGCCCTACAAGACGACCTCCGGCCGGACCGTACGCGGCATCGAGATCAGCAACAACGTCCAGGCGAACGACGGCAAGCCGGTCTTCGTGGATGTGGGCATGCATCACGGCAACGAGTGGCCCAGCGGTGAACTCACCCTGGAGTTCGCCGTCGACCTGGTGGAGAACGCCCGCGACCCGTACATCGCGAACCTGCTCGACCGGGCGCGCGTCGTGGTCGTGCCGGTGGTGAACGTGGACGGGTTCGTCCGTAACCGCCGGCAGAACGACACCAACACGGACATGAACCGCAACTACGGGCTGGGGTGGCTGCCGCTGTCGTCGGCCGGTGCCGCCCCCTGGTCCGAACCGGAGAGCAGGAACATCGCGTGGTTGCTCTCCACGAGGCAGGCGACGGTTTTCAACACCCAGCACACCTGCATCCAGGTGGTGCTCTACCCGCCGTTGCAGCTCGCCGCCGGAGCGGCGCAGGACACACCGCGCCTGCACCGGCTAGCGTCGACCGTCGCCGCGCAGTACGGGCCCACGTACCGGGCGCTGCCCTCCGCCGAGGACTACGAGACGACCGGTGAGGCGATCGACTGGGCGTACTACGCGACCCGCGGCCTCTCCATCACCAGCGAGACCTGCCCGAACGCCGGTGTGGCCCGGACCTTCCAGACGCAGGTCCTCGACACGTACGCCGCGCACCGCTCGGCGATGCTCGAGGCGCTCGAGACGACCGCGGACTCCACGGAGCACGCGATCATCGAGGGCAAGGCGCCGAAGGACGCGGTGCTGCGGCTCACCAAGTCCTTCGACATGTACACCAGCCCGTACGCGCAGCCCGACGGCAGCGTCCGGCCGACGTCGTTCACCACCACGCTGAGCTCGGACCTGGACGTCGTGCGGCCGAACGGCAAGTTCCGCTGGGCGGTCAACCCGTCGTACCGGCCCGTTCCGGCCTACCAGGCCGACGGCGTACGCGGAAACCAGACCGGCTTCTACACCGAACCGTGGATTCTCACCTGTGAGCGTCCGGACGGCACGGTGCTGCAGACCGCCCGGGTCAACGTGGACCTGGGTGAGCGCGTCGAGGTCGACCTGAAGCAGTGCAAGCGCGACTTCCACCGCAAGGATCTCCGTTGACGTCCAGCAACTGACCCTTCGACGGCACGCGGGGCGGCAGGTGAGCACCTGCCGCCCCGCACCTTCTGGCGACCGACAACGTCAGGGCCCGTGGAGGACCTGACGGCGGCGATGGCCACGCTCGGGGCGCCGCCCCGGTACGCCGCCGCGCGTACCGCTTGCGAGCGGGGCTGGATCTGACTCACTCCGCGGTGTAGGCGCCCGCCCGGATGTCGTCGAGCAGCGTCGGTCCGGTCGGCGTCCAGTCGAAGGCGGCGCGGGTCGCGGCACTCGACGCCCGCACGTCCATGCCGAAGAACGTGCCGATGAAGCCGCCGAAGTGCTCGACGGCCTGCGCCGGTGTCACCGAGGCGGTCGGAAGGCCGAGCACCTCGCCGATGGGCGATCCCGTGGACACCGGCTCCGACGCCGTACGAGGCAGGAGCCCTGGCTCGCCTGCTCCCCCACCCCGTCACCGAAGGGGCTAAGTCCCACGCATTAGCATTGCCGCGGTCCGGGACGGCGATGCTGAAACGAGGCGAAATGCGTTGGCTGCGGCGGTTGCTGGGCGGCGGGCGAGTTCAACTCGACCCGGGGCGACAGGCGGCGCTGCACCACGACGTCCAGCACCGGTACGGCGCCGGCGCGCAGGTGCGCTTTCCCGAGCAGGTCGAGGCCGTGACCGCGATGCTCGACGGTGACGACGGCCTGGTGGCGGCGGCCCGGATCGTGAGCCAGGTCGCCGACGAAGCCCACGCGGACCTACAGGCTCAGGCCCACGAGATACACCGACGGACCGGCCGTCGGCTCCTGGTGCACCGGCGGAACTACCGGCCGCTGTGGAAGGAGGCGGGCCACGCGCTGCGGTGGCCGCTGTTCGCGTTGCCGTCCGGCTTCCACCCGTACGCGCAGCTGACCGCCGCCGTCACGGTCGTCGGCAGCCGGGCGTCCCGCCTCGACCGGGTGACCGACCCGAATCCACTCGCGACCAGCGTCTTCGAGGTGCTCGACCTCACCACCGCCGGCTGGGAGTACGGCCGGGTGCGGGTCGACAGCGACGCGGCAAGCCTGGCCGATCGACTGATAACGAGCGCCGCTCAGATTCTCGCGGCCATGGACGACCCACCCCGGCTGCCGCCGCCGGTCCGGGAGCTGATGCGCCGCAACAACACCGTCCACGTACACGACCCGAGCGACCGGGGTGTGGTCGGTGGCATCAATCCGGGCGCAAGGATGCGCGAGAGCCTGCTGGCCTGAAGCCGACGCGGCGGGGCGTCGAACGAGTAACGGGTTCGTCGCCCGGCCGCCACCGCGCCGACACGCGACTTACAGTCCCTCCCGTCGATGCCGGCCCCGACACCGACGGCGCACGGTGGGTCACCGGGCCAATGACCGGGAGGTCGCGGCCGCAGCCCGGGCCCGGGTCACCCGCGCAGGAAGTAGAGGATGGTCATGGTGGCGGCGGTGGCCAGGATGATGCCGCGCAGTAGCCGGGCGGAGAGGCGACGCGCGACGTGGGCGCCGGCGAAGCCTCCGGCCACCGCGCCGGTCAGCATCGTGGCGAGAGGGAGCGGGTCGTTCAGGGCGTCCGAGGCGACGAGGAAGAACGCGGTCGCGGTGAGGTAGACGGCGGTGACCTGGGCGACTCGGGCCGGGTTACTGCTCGCGGTGTCGAGTCCGAGGCCGATCCCCCACAGGGCCAGCATGAGGATGCCTACGGCGCCGCCGAAGTATCCGCCGTAGATCGCCAGCAGGAACTGCCCGAGCAGGATCGCGCGGCCACCGAGGTCGAGCGGCCGGCCCAGCGCGGCGGTCAGGGCGCGGGTGAGCCGGCGCCCGAAGGCGAGGACCAGCGTGCCGAAGGCGAGCAGCCACGGCACCGCCGCGTCGAACGTCGCGGAGGGCAGCGCCAGCAGCAGTACGGCCCCGATCCCGCCGCCGAGCACGCTGGCCGTGGTGAGCGCGGTCAGGGAGGTCTTCCCGACCGGGCCGAGCTCTCTGCGGTAGACCCAGGCGCTCACCACGGCCCCGGGCACGAGGGCGACGGTCGTCGAGGCGTTCGCGGTGACCGGCGGCACGCCGACGGCGACGAGGGCGGGAAGCGCCACGAAGGTCCCCCCGCCGCCGATCGCGTTCAATGCCCCGGCGGCGAGGCCGGCGAACATCACGAGCATCATCTCCGGCATGAGGCCGAGCATCACCGTGCCGCCGGTGCTGCACAATGCGCTATCGACGTAGCCAGCCTTAGGCTGTGCCATAGGCTGGGCGGGATGCGGTACGACCTGGACGATCTACGCCTCTTCCTGCACGTCGTCGCCGAGGGTTCGATCACCTCGGGCGCCGACCGGATGCACCTGAGCCTCCCCTCGGCGAGCGCCCGGGTGCGTGCGCTCGAACAGAGCGCCGGAGTGGCGCTGCTGATCCGAGGCCGGCGGGGCGTCCGCCCCACCCCCGCGGGGACGGCGCTCGCGCGGCACGCCCGAGACGTCCTCACCCAGACCGCGCGGCTCGACGGCGCCGTCGCGAGCTACCGTCGCCCTCCGTTCGAGCCGCTGGTCCTGCTCGCCGGGGGCTCGGCGATGCACCGGCTGGTGCCGCTGGCCCTGGTCTCGTTCCTCCGGGAACACCCCGACGCCGACGTGACCATCGCCGAGCACCGCACTCCGGAGATCGTCCGGAGGCTCGCGGACGGTCAGGCGGACCTGGGCATCGTCCTCGACGGCGAGGCGCGCGACTGCGGGTTGGAGACCGAACCCCTCGGCGACGACTCACTCGTGGTCATCGGGCAGGCCGGGGGCGTCCTCGCCGGGCGGACCGCGCTGCCCTACAGCGAGGTCGCCGAGCACCCGCTCGTCGGTCTCGACGCTGGGGCGTCGCTGCGACGGTGGATCGAGAAGCACGTGGGCGCGCACGCCCCGGTCCCCCGGTACCGCACCAGCGTCGCCAACCTGAACACCGTCGTCGCGCTCGCCGCCGCCGGCGTGGGGTTGGCCGTCGTGCCGCGTCGCGCCGTCGACCCGAACCAACCGCTGGCGATGTGCGACCTCCAGGAGCCCTGGTCACGCCGGCATCACCTACTGGCCTGGGGTACGAAGGCGGCGCGGCCGTCCGGGGTCACCGGCGCGCTCGCGGAGCAGCTGCGCCGCGCCGCGCTGTCGGACGCGAGCAGCTGAGCCTTTGACATCCTCTCCGCCCTAAAGGACGGAGATTCCCTCCACGCTGCGCGTGGAACACGCGGCGTCCGGGTGGGTTACCGCTTCCCTGCGCGCCGCCGGGACGAGTCCCGGTCTTACGTGCGCTCCACGGTCGTTTAGGCTCTCCGCCTGCCCGACGGCGAGCACGTTAATGGCGGCGTTGACGTCCCGGTCGTGGGTGGTCCCGCAGGGGCAGTCCCACGACCGGACGTTCAAGGCCATTTTGTCGTTGATGCGGCCACACTGCGAGCACATGCGGGTGGATGGGAAGAATCGGTCCACCCGGCCGAATGCCCTGCCGCACTTCGCGGCCTTGTACTCCAGCATGGCGGTGAAGCTGGCCCAGCCCGCATCGTGCACGGATTTCGCCAGCCGGGTCCGGCCGAGTCCGGCAACGGCAAGGTCCTCGACGTACACCGCTTGGTTCTCACGGATGATCGTCGTGGACAGCTTGTGCTGCCAGTCCCGCCGGGTGTCGGCCACGCGGGTGTGCGCCCTGGCGACCTTCACGACGGCCTTCTTGCGGTTCTGACTCCCGCGCCGCTTGCGGGAGAGGGCTTGTTGCAACCGCTTGAGCTTGCGGGCCGCACGGCGCAGAAACTTGGGCGCGGCCACCTTCGTGCCGTCGGACAGGACCGCGAAGTGCGTCAGGCCCAGGTCGATGCCGACTTCCGAGTCCAGCTCGGGCAACGGCTCGTCCGTGGTCGAGACGACGAACGAGGCGAAGTACCGCCCGGCCGCGTCCTTGATGATCGCCACGCTGGACGGGTCCGATGGCAGCGACCGTGACCAGCGCACATCCAGGTCGCCGATCTTCGGCAGTCGCAGGCGGCCGTTATGGAGGACCTTGAACCGGGAGTTCCTGGTGAACCGGATGGCCTGCCGGTTGTCCTTGCGGGACCGCAAGCGGGGCGGGGCGACCTTGCGGCCCTTACGCTTGCCGGTGACTGAGGTGAAGAAGTTGCGGTACGCGGTGTTCAGATCGGCCAGGGCCTGCTGCAACACCACGACCGACACCTCGCCCAGCCACGCCCGCTCCGGGGTCGCCTTGGCTTGCGTGATGACCTGCTTGGACAGCTCGGCGTCCGACACGTACGGCAAGCCCGCCTCGCGGGCCTCCTGCCGCAGGCGCAGCCCGTCGTTGAACACCACCCGCGCGCACCCGAACGCCCGAGCCAGCTCGATCTGCTGGCCGGGCGTCGGATACACGCGGAACTGGTAACGGAGCTGCACGGAAAGCACCGTACCATGTTGGTTTATGGCTGAGCTTCAAGACATCCGAACCGGCAGGCACTGTGTTTTCGCGATGCATGTCCACTTGGTCTTCGTAACGAAGTTCCGGCACAAGGTGTTCGCCGACCGGCACCTGTCCCGCATGGAGGCGATCATGCGGGACGTGTGCGCCGACTTCGAGGCCGAACTGGTCGAGTTCAACGGCGAGAACAACCACGTCCACCTGCTCGTCAACTACCCGCCCAAGGTGGCCGTGGCCCGCCTGGTCAACTCCCTCAAGGGCGTCTCCTCGCGCCGCCTACGGCAGGAATTCCCCGACCTCGCGCGCCACTACTACCAGACCAACAAACTCTGGTCCGGTTCGTACTTCGCAGGCTCCGTCGGCGGCGCACCGCTGACCGTCGTGAAGCAGTACATCGAGCAGCAGAACCGCCCAGCGTAAGGCACTGCTCCGGCCTTGGCGGCCCACCCCAGCGCGGCCCTTCACCCCCGGCCTGAAGGCCGGAGCACTGGCCCGCATCCCGGTAGCCGCGTCGGTCGGCAGCGCGTGGTCGAACTATCTGGCGCCTGTCGCGATGCACGGGCTTCAGGGGCGACCAGCAGCAACGCCAGGACGGCGAGGGCCGGTGAGCCTCGTCGATCAGGTCCGGCGCCGCAGACAGCGCCGGACCTGATGCGGATCAGGCACCCGCGGCGATGGTGTCCCAGAAGGCGCACTGGTGCTCGGCCGCCAGATCGACACCGCCGGTGCGGTCGGCGGCGAAGAGCCGGTGGTACGCCGCGTTCGGGCGTACGGCCGGCCAGGGTGCCCGCCCGGTGGTCGCGAAACGCGCCCAGGCGCTGATCATGTCGGCGGCCAGCTGCGGTTGTACCGTGCCGACCGTCAGGAAGTCGGCGATGTCGAAGAGGTACGGCAGCTCGTAGCCGTGCGCGGCGCCCCACGGATAGTCCGCGGTCAGCGCCGGTCCGTGCGTTTCGGCGAACTCGTAGCCGTAGGTCGGGGCGTGTCGGGCGAGCAGGCGCTGGGTGGTGAGGGTCGGGCAGGCCCAGATCCGGTCGGTGGCGGCCGCTGCCCATGCCAGGCCCGGCGTCTCGTACGCCTCGGGCGGGTAGTGCGCGGCCACCTGCTGCGCCTGATCGCCGAACGCCGCCCCGAGCATCGCCTCGTAGTCGGCGGCGGTGTAGGCGCCTCGGGTGATCTCGAGGACGCCGAGGATTCCTCGGTGCTCGTCATGGTTGTTGCCGGCCAGCACCGGAACCCGCTGCGCCGTCCCGGCCCGCAACGCCGCCGCCGGCGAGACCGGTAGCAGCGCCGTCCCGTACGCCGGGGTGATGAACGCCTCGACGCCGGTCCCGGTCGTCGCGTTGAGCAGCGCCACCGGGTCCTTGGCGCGCAGGCAGGCGAGCGCGTCTCCGGCAGGGCAGCCGAGCGTGGCGGCGAGAGCCGAACCGGTCTGCGCGACCTTCACGCGGGGGCTGAACTGCGATCCGGCCTCGATGCCCGGTAGGAAGAGCGCGTCCGGCCAGTCGGTCAGGCACGACCCGGACTGCATGATCGCCCTGTCGAAGAGGCCGCGGGCGGACGGCGAGGTGAGCTGTGCGCAGACGCTCTCCGCGCCCGCCGACTGACCGGCGAGGGTCACGTTCCGGGGATCACCGCCGAACGCGGCCGCGTTGCGCCGCACCCAGCGCAGCGCTGCCTGCTGGTCCTGAAGGCCGAAGGTGCCGGACCCTGCCAGTGCGGGCAGCCCCAGGTAGCCGAACACCCCGAGCCGGTAGTTGATGGTCACCACGACCAGGTCTCCCTGGGTGACGAGTCGGGCCGGGTCGTAGTCGGCGCCCGAGCCGTTCTGGAAGCTGCCGCCGTGTACGAACACCAGCACCGGGTGCGGGCCGGGCGTGGTGGGCGTGGTGACGCTCAGGTAGAGGCAGTCCTCGACCCCGACGGGTGACCCGAAGATCGGGTTCTGCGCGCACTTCTCGTGCGGCTCGCGCCCGTCGCGAATCCCGGACCAGGCGGTCACCGGTTGCGGGGCGCGCCAGCGACGGTCACCGGTCGGCGGCGCCGCGTACGGCACGGCGTGGAAGGTCCGGTAGCCGTCGCCGGTCACCCCACGGATCAGCCCGCGGTCGGTCCGTAGGACCGGCCCGGCCGTTGCCGAGGCGGCCACCGCCGGGGCCGTCTGCACCGTGAGCAGTACGGTCAGCACCAGGGCGCTCCACCTGAGGATCCGCACCACGGTTCCCCGGCGGGAGTCCCTGTGCTGCGGCTGCTGTCGAGTCTGTCGAATGAGGCGTACGAGGAGGTCACGCATGCCCGTCACGCTATGGACGCGCGGACGGCGCCGGCCAGATTCGCCGGTACCGGGGGTGCGGTGACAAATGTCCCGGGTCGGACGTGTGCTGCCCGCGCCCTTATGGTTGACCGATGGCAACGGTGCGGCAGGTTCAGATCACCTTCGACTGCGCGGAACCTGAGCGCGTCGCCCGCTTCTGGTGCGAGGTGTTGGGGTACGTCGTCCCGCCACCCCCGGAGGGCTTCGCCAGCTGGGCCGATTACAACGGCTCGCTGCCGCCCGAGCAGCAGGATGCGGCGTTCGCCTGCGCCGATCCGTCTGGGGCGGGGCCGCGGCTCTACTTCCAGCGCGTTCCGGAAGGCAAGGTCGTCAAGAATCGGGTGCATCTCGACGTACGCGTCGGCACCGGGCTCGTCGGAGAAGAGCGCCTGGCCGTGCTGGAGGCCGAAGGCGCGCGACTGGTCGCGCTCGGTGCGACACGCCTGGAGCTGCTGACCGCCGACGAGGAGAACGAGTCGTGCCTCGTCATGCAGGACGTCGAGGGCAACGAGTTCTGTCTGGACTGAGTAACCGCTGAGGTGGCGCCTCCGCGCCGCCCGGGTAGTGAGGGTCTCCTCGCCGACCGGGCGGCGCGGGGCCGCGCCTCGGGACTCGGGGCGCGGCCGGATCGGGCCGGTCAGATCCGCTGCCTGCGGTAGCGGGCGGCCAGCAGCAGTGCCGCACCGGTGAGCAGCATGGTGAGGCCGCCCGCGATGGGCAGGCCGAGCGAGGCGCCGGTGACCGGCAGGTTCGCCCGGTAGTGGAACGGGACCTCGTTCGACGTACCACCCGGTGTGGTGACCCGGACCGCGGCGTCGCCCGCCGCGCACGGCGGCGTGCGGAAGGTCAACGACCGGCCGTCCGTCGCGACGGTGACCTCACCCGCGGCGATCGTCCGTCCGCAGAGGCCGACGGTGGTCCGGCCCGGAACGAACCCGCTGCCCCGGACGGTCACGAGGGTGCCGCCCGCGGTGCCGCTGTGGTTCGGGGAGAGCGAATCGATCGTCGGCGCGACCGCGACCGGGCGGTAGGTGAAGGTGCCGGCGTTCGCGGTGCCGGCCGGGAAGACCAGCGCGACGGTCGCCGGTCCCGCCGGGTTCGGCGGGGTCACCACCGTGATCGTGGTGCCGGCCGGGTTGACGGTGAAGCCGGTGCCGGCCACTCCGGCGAAGGTCACCCCGGTCGCCCCGGTGAACCCGGAACCCGTGATCGTCACGGTCGTGCCGCCGGCGGTCGGCCCCTCCCCCGGCGTCAAGCCGGTCACCTCGGCGCTGGCGCCGTCGGCCAGATAGGTGTACGTCAACGGAGCTGTCGTGCCGACGGAGGTGGTCACCACCACCGTCGCCGGGCCCACCGCCCCCGGTGGGGTCACCGCCGTCAACGACGTCCCGCCGGCGGCCACGACCACGTTGGTGGCCGCCACGCCGTCGAAGGTCACCGTGCTGTTCGGCGCGAAGCCGGTGCCGGTGATCGTCACCTGCTGACCACCCGACTGCGGGCCGGAGGTCGGCGAGATGGACGACGCCGTCGGCGGCACCACGGACGGGCTCTGGCAGGAGGCCTCCGCGAGGATCACCTGCCCGAGCGAGAACCGCACCGGTTCGACGCCGTCGAGGCCGGCGACGGAGAGCACCGCGCGCACGTTGATTCCGATCACGTTGTTCGGTGTGCCGGTGAGCTGCCGGTCGACGACGGCGTGCAGGGTGGCGCCGGTGAGGCCGGTGACGGTGACGTTCGCGCTGAACTCCTGGGCCGTGTCAGTGATGGTGATCGGCTGACCGAAGACAGTGATGTCGTCACCGGTGGCTCCGGCGCTGGTGTTGCCGGCGCGGCACTGGGCGGTCACCCCCAGCTCGGAGACGTCCAGCACCTCGACGCCGAGGACGCTGAGCGTGAAGTCGGCGAGCTGGGACGAGGCGGACGACGTGATCTGCCCGCGGGTGGCGGTGACTTCCGCGACCGTGCCGGCGGCGACCACGTTCACCGGATCGGAGACGGTGACATCCACCGACGTCTCGTTGTTCGTACCGCCGCCGGGCGGGGCGGTCACGCTCCCGAAGGTGCCCTGGGCCTCGACCGACTCGTCGCCGGGGTTTCCGACCAGGTCGAGGACCACCCCCCCGGGCGGCGGCGTCGCCCGGGGCCGCGAACGCCGGCGGCGCCAGCCCCAGACCGGCGGCACCGGCCACCAGTAGTCCCACCGATGTCACCGACAGTCTTCGCCGGACTGATCCCATCGCTTCCCCCGTTTGCCTCAGTCGGGGCATGGAGCTGGATCCACGCCACCCGAAGGGCGAAACGAGACAGGGGGCGACGCGCAACGGGCTGTACTACTCAGCGCATGTGCGCAATCACCGTACGTGTCTGCGCCGACATGGTGGCGTCAGTGCTGACGCTGCGCGCCGCGTTCCGGGGCCGGCAGTTCGGCGAAGCCGCTCGGTCGCTCTTGCGTGGCATCCGCTCCCCAACTGGCCAGCAGGCGCAGCGCCTCCTGCGAGGGTGAGCCGGGCTCGGCGTGGTAGGTCGCGAGCGACTGCTCCGGATCACCGGGGAGCGCGAGAGTCTCGTAGCGCAGCGTCACGTCGCCCACCAGCGGATGCGACAGACGCATCGTGCCGTACGTCTTCTTCTTGACGTCATGGGCGGCCCACAGCCTGCGGAAATCCTCGCTTCTGAGGGAGAGCTCACCGATCAGCGAGGCGAGCAGCCCGTCGTCCAGGTGCAGGCCGGCCCCCAACCGCAGTTGTCCCACCACGTCGTACGCCTTGGACTCCCAGTCCGTGAACAGCTTTCGGGACGCGGGGTCGAGGAAGGTGAACCTGGCCCAGTTCCGCTCCTGCGGGGCGCGGGCCGCCCAGTCTCCGAAGAGGGCGGCCGCGGTCTGGTTCCACGCCAGCACGTCGGTGCGGCGGCCCCACACGTAGGCCGGCACGCCTTCCATCGCCGTGAGCAGCTCTCGCACCTCGGGCCGCACCTGCTGCCGGGGAGGTTCGGGTTGCCGCCGGGCCCGCTTCGGTCGCGCCAGGCGCAGCAGGTGGGTGTGCTCGGCGTCGGAGAGCTGGAGCACGCGGGAGATCGCGTCCAGCACCTCTCGTGAGGCGTTACGGGCGTTGCCCTGTTCGAGCCGGGTGTAGTACGCCGCGGAGACCCCGGCGAGTTGCGCCAGCTCCTCCCGCCGCAGGCCCGGTGTGCGCCGCCGCCGGCTGTGGTCGACGAGCCCCACGTCGGCCGGCTTGAGGCGGGCCCGGCGCGTGCGGAGGAAGTCGCTCAACTCCGCGCGCGGGTCGAGGGGCCGTTCCGGCTCCGGCCCCGGAACCGATTGCGGGACGGCCGGTAGGGCGCTGCGGGCGGCGCGGTGAACTGCCATTTCTCAAGTGTTGCTCGGATTCGGCGACTCAGCCTATCCCTGCCGGTGGTAGCCAGCCGAGACGTGGACGAAGCGGGTGTCTGGTTGACCCCGCGCGCCGGAAGCAGGCTCGACGGGTCCCTGAGTCACGGCCCGCGAGCCGTGGCCCGCCCCGGCCCTTCAGGTCACGGCTGCAGCGGCTCGTCCCGGCTCACGCCAGGGCGCTCCGTGCCGTGACGGGCCACGTACCGCCTGGGAAACGTCACCATGAGCCGCACCAGCACCGAATCCGTAACGCCGACCCCAGCCGCCGCCCGACGGGACCGCCTCCCCGGCAGGGCTCTGCTCGGCCTCTTCCTGGCCGGCTTCGTCAGCATCCTCACCGAATGTCTTCCCGCCGGGCTGCTGCCGGAGATGAGCCGCACGCTCGGCACGAGCGTCTCGCTGACCGGTCAGACCGTCACGCTCTACGCGCTCGCCACCGCACTCGGCGCCATCCCGTTGGCGCGGGCGACGGCCACCTGGCAACGCAGGCACGTCCTGCAACTCGCATTGGGTGTGGTCGCCGTCACCAACATGCTCACCGCGCTCTCCGACGACTACCTGCTGACGCTGGTCATCCGCTTCGTCGCCGGCCTGGGGACCGGACTGATCTGGCCGCTCCTCGGTGGCTACGCCGCCCGTCTCGCACCGGCGGGGCGACAGGGACGTGCCATCGCCATCGCCCTGGCCGGAACCCCGATCGGTCTTGCTCTCGGGGTCCCGGTGGGGACCTGGCTCAGCGGTCTCGGCGGCTGGCAGCTCGCCTTCCACGCCTCGGCCGCCGCGACCGTCGCGACCATGGCCTGGGTCCTGGCGACCCTTCCGAACCTGCCGGGACGGCCGGCCGAGGCACGTTTCACGATCTCGCAGGTCCTGGTCATCCCCGGGCTGCGTCCCATCCTGCTCGCGCTGGCCGCGTACATGGTCGCGCACAACATCCTCTACACGTACATCACCGACTTCCTCTCCTACGCGGGGATGGCCGGCCAGACGGGGTGGGTCCTGTTCGCGTTCGGGGTCACCTCCGTGCTCAGCGTTCTCGTGGTCGGCACGCACATCGACCGTCACCTGCGCAAGCTCGTGGTGGGCTCCACCGCGGTCTTCGCGGCCAGCGTGCTCGTGCTGGCCGTCCTCACCGATGCTCCGGTGCTGGTCTACGTCGCCGTCGCGGCGTGGGGCTTCGCGTTCGGCAGCTCCCCCAGCCTCTTCATCGGCGCGGCGATCAACGCCACCGGCGATGCCGCCGACGTCGCCCAGTCCGTCACCATCACGGTCTTCTCCGCCTCCATCGCGGTCGGCGGACTCATCGGTGGTCTTCTGCTCTCGGGCCTGAGCACCGCGTCGATCACCTGGGCGGCGCTGCTCCTCCTTATCGCCGCCGCGGCGACCGTCATCTGGGGCAGGAAACACGCCTTCCCTCGGAATTCCTGACGACGAACTCCGCAACGCGAAAACCCAGCGAACTCAACAAGGGAGATCTCCACATGAGCAACATCGACTCCGTGCCGGGTGCCGGTGCGCGAACCGGACGCTGCCTGTGCGGAGCGGTCAGCTACCGCTTCGACGTCGAGCCAGAAGCTATCGTCCTGTGCCACTGCGGTCATTGCCAGCGACACAGCGGTGCGGCGTTCACGGTGAACGTTTTGGTGGCCCGCGAGGCCTTGGAGATCAAGGGCGCGCCCAGGTCCCACCAGACCGTCGGCATCGAGAACGGGAACCTCCGAGACAGGCTCTTCTGCGGCGAGTGCGGCACCCCGATCCTCACGGTCCTTCACGAACGACCCGATCTGATGATCGTCAAGGCTGGCACCCTCGACGACCCCTCGGGCCTGAAGCCGTCCGCCGAGGTGTGGTGGCGTCGGGCCCAGGACTGGATCGAGCCGAGCCCCGACCGGGCGAGGTTCGATGGCGACGCGCCGTAACGCGGACGTCGAGGAGATCGCGGAACGATGTCGACGACGACCACGCCGGCGTCTCGGCAGATGCCTATGCGGCGCGCCGCGGACTTCGTGCATCTGCCGGAAGACGATCAATCGCCCTTTTCGTAGCGTGCGGTGGTGGTCGCGCCGGCGCGCCAGGAGACGTCGCCCGCAGGCCGGACGAGGAGGCTAGTTTTGAGGACGATCATTTCGGTCGGCGCGGTGATGACGATGTTGGCCGTGACGACGCCGGCGATCGCCGCCGAGCGGATCGAGACGCCGACGGTCACGGTGGCGGACGGAGTCACCCAGCCGGTGTTCGGATACGCCGATGCGATCCGCGAACGGGTCTGGGTCGACACCGACTACGACAGTGACCGCGACGGCGTCAAGGACGTGATCCGTGTCGACCTCATCCGGCCGGCCGCCACCGAGGACGGCCTGAAGGCGCCTGTCATCATCGACAACAGTCCGTACTACGCCACCTTGGGGCGCGGCAACGAGTCCGAACTCAAGGCGGACACCGACGGTGACGGCCTTCTCGACCGCTGGCCGCTGTTCTACGACAACTACTTCGTGCCCCGGGGCTACGCGATCGCGCTCGTCGACATGGTCGGCACGGCCGGCTCCACCGGCTGCCCGACCATCCAGGGCGCGAACGAGAATGCCACCGGACCGGCCGTGGTCGACTGGCTCAACGGCCGGCGGAGCGCGCACGACGCCGACGGCGATCCGGTGGTGGTCGACTGGCACAACGGCAAGTCGGGGATGATCGGGAAGTCGTACGACGGGGCGCTGGCGATGGCCGCGGCGGCGTCCGGTGTTGACGGCCTGTCCACCGTTGTTCCCATCTCCGGTCCGTACAACTACTACGACTACACCCGCGGCAACGGCATCGTCACGCGGGGCAACAACTATCTCGGGTCGCTCGCCCGGACCATCACGGCCGACGACCCGGCCCGTCAGGCGAAGTGCGCGCCGGTCTGGAGCGAGATCGCGGCCGACGACGGCGACGAGCATGGCGACTACACGCCGTTCTGGCACGAGCGGAACTACCTGGACGACGCCTCGAAGATCAAGGCCAGCGTGTTCCTCGTGCACGGCATCCAGGACGACAACGTCCGAGCTGACCACTTCAGTAAGTTCTGGCAGGCCCTGAAGACGTACGACGTGCCACGCAAGCTGTGGATGGGCCGCGTCGGGCACATCGACCCGTTCGAGTTCCGCCGGGATGAATGGGTCGACACGCTGCACCACTGGTTCGACTACTGGCTCCAGGGCATCGACAACGGGATCATGAGTGAGCCGAGAGTCGATGTGGAACCGTCCGTCGGCGTCTGGGAACAGTACGCGGACTGGCCGATCCCCGGCACCGGAAACGTCAACCTCTGGCTGCGACCCGGGGCCGACAGCGCCGGGGACCTCGCACTCACCCCGGCCAAGGGTGCTCCGACGACACGTTCGTTCATCGACAACCCGAGCCAGACCGAAGCCATGATGATCAACAACCCGGATCAGCCGAACGGGAACCGGCTGGCCTTCCTGTCCCCGCCGCTGGCCGAGGACCTACGTATCTCCGGCACCCCCGTGGTCGACGTCGTCGCGTCGTCGAGTCTCGATGAGGCGTACTTCGGTGCGATCCTCGTCGAGTACGGGCCGAGCAGGCAGAACAACCGGAGCGGCGACGGCGTCCTCCAGACGACGCTGCCCGAGCAGTGCTACGGCGAGTCGAGCCCATCCGACGACGGCTGCTACCGGCCCGTCGCATACCGGCCGACCGACGTCACGCAGTGGCGGGTGACCAAGGGGATCCGCGACGGGCAGAACCGGGACTCGGTCGCGGCCCCGGAGCCCATGACGCCCGGCAAGATGTACGACATCAGCATCCCCCTGCTGCCGGAGGACTACGTCTTCTCCGCCGGCAATCGGATCGGCGTCATCATCGTCGGCAGCTACCGCGGCTACTCCGCCGAAACGCTTTCCTCGCGACCGGCGATCACCGTCGACACCAAGGTCAGTCACCTCTCGCTGCCCGTGCTCGGCGGTCAGCAGGCCGCCCGCCGAGCCGGGATCCCGCAGCGCTGACGATCCGCCGACAACCAGCAAGAGGCACCCTCGCCCGGGGGTGCCTCTTCTGCGCTCAGTGGTGGACCATTCTTGGCGGCTTCCGAGACTCACCCCGCAGCTCAGGGCTGGTCGCGGGGGCGCACCCGCGCCTGACCGTACGACCTGACGACGGCCGGACGGCGGACCGCCGAGAAGTCGCCGCGACGTCGGAACCCGGGTCCTTTGAATGTGCACAGCTGAGGCCATCCCGCCGTCCCGGCTCCGGCGCGGCCGGCGCCTCAGCGACGCCGTGCCGCCGCGGCTCCGACGGCCGCTCCCGCCGCGAGCAGCGCCGCCATCAGTGGCCATGGAGCATGCCGAGTCGAGGCCGGTTGCTTCTTCGGAGTACGACGTCGCGCCGCGGCTTGTTGCGCCTTCTGCAGGTACCTCTGCGCTCTCATTTCCTCATTGTCGGCACCCGCGCCGATCTGAGTGACAAAATCGATGCCCGGTGATGTGCTGGCTGGCCCTGCCAGCGGCACCAACGGACGCCGCAGTTCGCTCGGTCCGGGCGGTCAAGGGTGCGCGGGGTACCGGAGCGTGGTCAGCAACTGGCTGTGCAGGTTGGCGTTGGAGTACAGCCTGTCCGGCGTCGTCGCCCTACAAGCACGGCCGGCCCGAACGCCGCGCCGGGCACAGAACTCCTGTCGCCTGACCAACCCCGCGCCGTCCATGGGGCCGATCTTGATCGTTGGCCGAGTGCGCAGCCGAGGGGTACCCTCCTGAACATGTTTGGACAGGTTCTAAGGCTCAAGCACGAGCGGGTCGCCGAGCAGCTCGCCCGGGAGATCCGCGCTGGCCGCCTGACCCTCGGCAGCCAACTGCCCGGCGAGCACGCTCTCGCCACCCGGTTCGATGTGAGCCGGAACACTGTCCGCCAAGCCCTCGCCGACCTGATCCGCCAGGGGCTGATCGAGACCCGCTCCGGCAAGGGATCGTTCGTGACCTTCGACGGTCGGGCGATCGACGACCGGTTGGGCTGGTCCCGGGCCCTGGCCGAACAGGGCGTCCCCACAACCGTACGCATCCTGCGTCTCGAGCTGGTCCGCGAGCCCGAGCCGGCCGAGCGGTTCGATCTGGCGTCAACCGAGTACGTCGCCGTCGACCGGCTCAGGTCGCTCGACGAAGGCCGGGCGATCTCGATCGAACGGAGCTTGATTCCTGCCACCGGCCCGCTACGCGACCTGCCCGAACAGGGTCTCGCCGGCTCCCTGTACGCGGCGCTGCGCTCCGCCGGACTCACGCCGGTGCAGGGCGAGGAATGGGTGGATCTGTCCCGAGTGACGCAATCGGATGCCGAGCTGCTCGGTTGCGCCCCCGGTGATCTCTACCTGCGCACCCAACGGCTGAGCCGGGACGCGCGGGGTGAATTCGTCGAGTACGTGGAGAGCCTGTTGAACCCCGACAGGTTCCGGCTGCACCTGCGCTTCGGGGAGGCGTCGGAATGAACACCTCATACCCTGCTGTGCCGATCGAATCGCGAGCCGTCGGGGCCCTGACCGGGCTCGCCGTCGGCGACGCGCTCGGCATGCCGACCCAGTCCATGCCGCGCGAGCGGATAGTCGCCCGCCACCGCCGGCTGGCCGGCTTCGAGCCGGGCCCCGCGGACCAGCCGATCGCACCCGGAATGCCCGCCGGCACGGTGACCGACGACACCGAGCAGGCGCTGCTACTCGGGCAGCTGCTCCTCGACGGCCGGGGGCACGTCGACGGGCACCGGCTCGCCCGGGCGCTGCTCGCCTGGGAGGACGACATGCGCCGGCGCGGATCGCTGGACCTGCTCGGCCCGTCGACCCGGGCCGCGGTCGCCGCCGTGGCCGCCGGCCGTCCCCTCGAGGAGGCCGGCCGGTTCGGCACCACGAACGGGGCAGCGATGCGAATCGCGCCGGTGGGAATCGCCGTACCCGCAACCGACCTGAACCTGCTCGTCGACCGTGTCGTCGAGGCGAGCTGGGTCACCCACAACACCGGCGTCGCCCTCGCCGGCGCCGCCGCGGTCGCCGCCGCGGTCAGCGCCGGCCTGGACGGCGCGGACACCGCGACCGCGACGGCCACCGCCGTACGGGCGGCGCAGCTCGCCGCCGGACGCGGCAACTGGATCGCGGCGGCGGACATCGCCGCCCGGATCGCCTGGGCCGCCGAACTCGTCGCCGGCCGGACGCCGGAGGAGGCGACCGACCTGATCTACCGCCTGGTCGGGACGAGCGTGGCGACGCAGGAATCCGTTCCGGCGGCTTTCGCGGTGCTCGCCGTCCACCCCGACGACCCGTGGCAGGCCTGCCTGCTCGCGGCGGGCCTCGGCGGTGACACCGACACGATCGCCGCCATGGTGGGCGCGATCGCCGGCGCCGGCCACGGAGTCGAATCCTTCCCGCAGACGGCACGGGACACGATCGCGAAAGCAAACCATCTTCCACTGGCAGAAATGGCGACCCAACTGCTCGCCCTTCGTCAGCCCCGCTGACGGCCGGCACCGCAGGGAAAGGCAGGACGACGATGTCCACGACAGACCTGGCCGGCACGATCCCGGCCGACACCAACCGGGTCGGCGCCATCGAGACCCGAGGCATCGAACCGGTGCCCCCCACCGAACGCACCGGCGGGCCGGGCCAGCTCTTCTGGGTCTGGTTCGCGGCCAACATCTCGATCCTGGGGCTGCCGCTCGGCGCCACCCTGGTCGCGCTGCGCGGCATGAACATCTGGCAGGCGCTGCTGGTGGCCGCGATCGGTTCCTTCGGTTCGTTCGCCCTCGTCGGCCTGATCAGCGTGGCCGGGAAGTGGGGTGGCGCGCCCAGCATGACGTTGTCCCGGGCGATCTTCGGGCCGCGCGGCAACCACGGGCCCACGGTGATCTCGTGGCTGTCCCGGGTCGGCTGGGAGACGGTCAACACGACGACCGCCGCGTACGCGCTGCTGGCCCTGCTGGACATCGCGTTCGGGCTCACGGCGAACCCGGTGCTCACGGTGATCAGCCTGCTGGCCTTCGTGGCGCTCACCCTGGTCGTCTCCGGCCTGGGGCACGCCACGCTGGTCTGGATCCAGCAGTGGGCGACGTACGTCTTCGGCGCGTTGAACATCGTCGTCGCCGCGTTCCTGATCACCCGGGTGGACTGGCACGCCGTGCTCGACGCCCCGGCCGCCCCGCTGAGCGTCGTCATCGCCGGAGTCGGTGTGATCGCCGCCGGCACCGGCATCGGGTGGGCGAACGCCGGCGCGGACATGGCCCGCTACCAGCACCGCAACGTGCGTGGCGGGCGGATCGTGGCAGCGGCCTCGGCCGGCGCCGGAATCCCGCTGTTCCTGCTCATCGGGTTGGGTGGTCTGCTCTCGGCCGGCGACGGCAGCCTCGCCTCCGCCAGCGATCCCGTCTCGGCGATTCAGGTGATGCTTCCGTCGTGGATGGCGGTGCCGTACCTGCTCGCCGCGTTCGGCGGCCTGCTGCTGTCCAACAACCTCTCGGTCTACTCCGCCGGACTGACCATGATCACCCTCGGCATCCGAACCCGCCGGGTGATGGCGGTGGGCCTGGACATCGTGCTCACCCTGGCCGGTGGCATCTACTTCATGCTGATCGCCGGGAACTTCTACGGGCCGTTCATCACCTTCATCTCACTGCTCGCCGTACCGATCACCGCCTGGGTGGCGGTCTTCCTGGCCGACATGCTCTTCCGGCGGGAGTACGACCCGCGCGGGCTGATGGACACCACCCGAACCAGCGCCTACTGGTACCACGGCGGGTTCCGCTGGTCGGCCGTGCTGCCGTGGCTGGCCGGTACCGTCGTCGGTCTGCTCTTCCTGACCGCCTCGACCTCGGCGGACGACGTCTGGTTCAGCGGACCGCTCGCGGACTCGTGGCTGGGCACCAACGGCCTCGGCTGGGTCGCCGCCTTCGTCGTCGCCGGCGCCCTGTACCTGCTGTTCGGCGTCAGGAGCGCCCGGCAGAACAGCACCGCGGGGCAACGCGGGGACGCCCGGCCCGAGGCGGACGCCGCCGACCCGACCGCGGAGGCACGGCGATGACCGCGCCGTCGCCGCGGCTGGTGCACACCGGCAACGTCGTCATCGACGTGGTGATGTACCTGCCGCGGCTGCCCGAGGTCGGCGGAGACGTCCTCGCCTCCAGCAGCCGGATCACCGCCGGCGGCGGACTCAACGTCATGGTCAGCGCGGCACGCCAGGGCCTGTCCGTGGCGTACGCCGGGATGCACGGCACCGGCCCCTTCGCGGACCAGGCCCGCGAGCAGCTGGCCCAGGCCGGCATCGACCTCGTGCAGCCGGCGCTGCCGGACGTCGACACCGGGTTCAGCGTCGCGCTGGTCGACCCGACCGGGGAACGCACCTTCGCCACGAGCGTCGGCGCGGAGGCGCGGCTCGGACCGGCGGACCTGGCGCGGGTCGACCTGCGACCCGGCGACGTCGTGTACGTCTCCGGCTACAGCCTGGCCTACCCGTCCAACGGCCCGGCACTGGCGGCCTGGCTACCGACGATCCCCCCGGAGGTCACCGTCGTGATCGACCCGGGTCCGCTGGTCGCCGAGATCCCGGCAGCCGTCCTCACGTCGGCCTGGGAACGCGCCGACTGGTGGAGTTGCAACGAACGGGAGGCCCGGATCCTCACCGACCAGGCCGATCCTGAGGCGGCTGCCGCGTCTCTCGCGACGCGCGGCGCGCGGGCCGGCGTGGTGGTCCGCACCGGGCCGCAGGGCGCCGTGCTCGCCACGGCCGACCGAACCCTGCGGGTGCCGGCCTTCCCGGTGGCTGTCGTGGACACCAACGGCGCCGGGGACGCCCACGTGGGCGCGTTCGTCGCGGCCCTCGTGCACGGTCTCGACCCGGTGCAAGCCGTCCGTCGCGCGAACGCCGCCGCCGCGCTGGCCGTCACGCGGCAGGGCCCGGCGACCGCGCCGACCGCCGTAGAGGTCGACGAATTGCTGACGGCGCATCCGGGTCGGTGACCGCACGCCTGGGAGGCATCCGCGCGTGCATCCAGGCCAGCCTGTATCTGCGTACTGTCGGTAGTCGTCAGCCAGGGCCGGTCCACCTTCGGCCCGTGACAACTCAGGAACGGTCTGGTCGATGCGGCAACCCAGACCGACGATCAGCTGTCGGGCCCCGGACCGTGAGCGCTGATCATCGCTGATGGCGAGCATGTGGTGGCGGGGATCGTCCTCGCCACCACATGCGTGCCGCCGTCGGTCCGGGCGGCGCCCGTCGCTCATGGTCATCGACCAGCGGCTCGGCATCTGCCGGCAGCGGCACCGAACCGGCCACCATTTCGGATGACGACGTCCTCCTGAAGGAGACTCGTATCCAGCGCCGGCCAACGGCGATCCCGTCCAGCCGCCTCATGCCCCCTCCGGGCGCCTTGCCTCGGCCCGCACAGCGCAACGTTTGCAATCGGTTTCGTGTAGTTATCACAGCTAGAACCAAGTTCCAGCGGGGCAGCCTCCGACTTCTTGACGAAATCGATTCCATGCTGTTCACTACGAGCCACTCGACCCCCGAGCGAAGGCGCTGGACCCATGCCGGAAACCTGCACGACACGGTTTCGCAACCACCTGCGATGTGGTTCGGCCTTGGTGGCCTTCATGCATCCGCGGCCGAACCCTGATCTTGTCGTTGCTTCCAGGGGCGCAGACCCCTCACCACAGGTCGCGGCCAGGTCAATCGTCTGAAAGTTGGTCGGCAGGCGGTTCGGCGACGAGCCGCAGGAAGAGGAGGAGCAGTGCCTCGACGGCGTAGCACACTCGCGTTGGTGATATCAGCGGCGGTCGCGGCGTCCCTCGCGCTCAGCGCGTGCGGCAGCGACGGCGGCGCCAGGACGGAGGGCGGCAAGACCGTCATCACCTTCTGGCAGCAGAAGTTCGAGGACTACCAGCAGGCCTGGTTCAAGAAGCAGGTCGACGCCTTCAACGCCTCACAGGACAAGGTGAAGGTTGACTACCAGGTTCAGCCGGCCGACACGTGGGCTCAGAAGCTGAAGGCCGCGCAGGCCGCCGGCAAGGCCCCCGACGTGCAGACGACCAGCTACGGCAACATCCCGGCAGCGGTCGCCAATGGCGAACTCGCCGAACTCGACGGACTGCTTCCGGCGAGCGCGTTCGACGACATCAAGGACAACGTGAAGAGCTTCGTCACGCTCAACGGCAAGCGCTACGCGTATCCGATGCTCGTGGAGCCGTCGACGGTGTTGTACTACCGCACCGACCTGGCGGCCGCGGCCGGCCTCGACCCGAAGAATCCGCCCAAGTCGTGGGACGAGCTCGTCCAGTGGTCGACCAAGTTGACCACTCCCAAGGTCAAGGGCATGACGATCGCGTCGGCCGCTCCGGACCTCGCCTGGTCGAGCTGGGGTCTGCAGTACAACGCCTGCGGCCACCTGCCGATCGCCGACGACTGGTCGAAGGCGACCGCGACCGATCCGTGCTTCGAGAAGCTGCTGCAGCTCTACAAGACGCTCTACCAGGGCGGCTTCATGCCCAAGACACCGAAGGTCGGGTACGCCGACGGCGCCTCCTACGGCCAAGGTGAGGTGGCCATGATGGCCGGTGGGTCGTGGGTGGTCGGCCAGCTCAAGGCGGAGTTCCCCAACATGATCCCCAAGACTGCTGTCGCGCCGTTCCCGTCGATCGACGGCGACCAGACCAAGACGACCGCCACCCTGGGTGGCTGGACCTTGACCGTCGATGCCAAGTCGAAGGCGAAGCAGCAGGCCGCGCAGTTCGTCCAGTGGCTGCTCGCCGGCGATCCGGCAATCATGGCGGACTTCTTCAAGACCAGCGGCTTCTCCAAGTACACGGTGCGTACCTCGGTGGACCAGGCGCTGGCCGGGAATCCGGACGCCTCTTCCGACCCCTTCATGGAGACGATCTCCACGAAGGTGGTTCCGTACGGCAAGCAGGAGCCTGCGTACCCGCTCGACATCGCGCTGGCCTTCGGGACCGCCGTGGAGAGCGCCATGAAAGGCACGGCGAGTATCCCGGACGCCCTGAAAAAGGCCGACGAGAAGATCAACGACGTCATCAAGAAGCAGTCTTTGGCCGGTACCCAGCCTCGGCGATGACCTGACCCGCCCTGGTTCCCGGGGACGTGGCCGTGTCACGTCCCCGGGGACCGATCGATTGCGAGGGATGAGCGTGGCTCTGCTCGACTCAACTCGTGCCGCGGCTTCGCCGAAGGCCCCGGGGGCGGTGCCCCGGCGCGTCGGAGCGCGGCGCCAGGACAATCTCACCGCGTACCTGATGATCGCGCCCATGGTGATCCTGCTCGGCGTCTTCGTCATGTGGCCGCTGGCCTATTCGGTCTACCTCAGCACGTTCGAAATCAGCTTCTACAAGGCACCCAAGTTCGTCGGCACCCAGTTCTACACGTACGTCCTGGAGAGCTCGGACTTCTGGCACTCGATCCTGATCGGCCTCTACTACGCGCTGCTGGTCGTGCCGACAGGCATCGTCGTCGCACTGCTGCTGGCGAGCTTCATCAAGACGCTGAGCAAGCGTGTCGCCGCATTCATGAAGGTGACGGTCTACCTGCCGGCGGTCGTGTCGACCGTCATCGCGTCGGTCCTGTTCACCTTCATGTACCAGGACGCGGGCGTGGTGAACTGGTTCCTCAGCCTGGTCAACCACGCCCCGGTCGCCTGGCTCAACAGCCCGCAGTGGGCGCTGCCCGCCATCGCGGTGCCGGGCATCTGGCTCGGATTCGGTATCACCACGCTGATCCTGCTTGCGGCACTGCTCGACATCCCCGACAGTTACTACGAGTCGGCGATGCTCGACGGCGCGAATTTCGTCCAGCGCCTGCGCTACATCACCATTCCGCTGTTGAAGAACGTCCTGCTCTACCTGGTCGTCACCGGATTCACCCTCGCCATTCAGATGCTGGACCTGCCGCTCATCATGACCAACGGCGGCCCGACCGGCGCGACGACGACCCCCAACTTCTACATCTTCAACAGTTTCCGTGAGCTCACGCCCTACGCCACCAGCTACTCGCTGACCGCGTCACTGCTGCTGTTCGTCGTGCTGGGCGCCATCTCCATCGTCATCTTCCGGCTGATCCGGTCCGACAAGGCCGTCGACGGCTGACCGGGAAGGAACCGCCATGCCTGTAGGCACATTCCGCAGGGCCGGCTCGGCCGTGCTCGCCGTCCTGATCGCCGTCAGCGTCCTCTTTCCGCTGGCATGGATGGCGATCGCCGGCTTCAAGGGCAAGGACGAAGTCCTCCGCTCGCCGTTCCAGTTCTTCCCCGACATGTGGCGGTGGAGCAACTACACCGCAATCCTCAAGGACCACACCTTCACCCGCGCGATGGTCGTGACCTTCGTCGGGGCGCTCATCTTCACCGTGCTCAGCCTCGTGGTGAACTCCATGGCGGCGTACGCGTTCGCGCGGCTGGAGTTCAGGGGCAAGCGGTTCTGGTGGGTCTACTGCATCATGCCGATGTTCATCCCGACCATGGCGATCCTGCTGACGTCGTTCGTCGTCGTGTCGAAGCTCGGAATGCTGAACACCATGGCCGTGCTGATCATCCCTGGGGTCGCCTCGGCCGCACAGATGTTCTTCCTACGGCAGTACTACCTGAACTTCCCGATCGCGGTCGAGGAGGCCGCGATGATCGACGGCGCGAATCGCTGGCAGGTCTTCCTACGCGTGTTCCTGCCGCAGTCGGCCGCGCCGTTCGTGGTGGTCGGCATCGCCTCGTATCTGGCGTACTGGAACGCCTACGTGTGGCCGATCCTGACCATCACCGACCCCAACCTGACCCAGATCATGCAGTTCCTCGGCACCTTCCGCTCCGATCGCGGCAATGACTGGGGCATGCTGATGGCGGGATCCACGTTGGCCTCGATGCCCACCGTCCTGCTGCTGCTGATCTTCCAGCGGTACATCGTCAACGGCGTACGCATCTCGGGGATGAAATGACGACACCTCTCGACCGGCCGCGCTACGACCGCACGACGCTGCGACCGGGCATCGTCCATTTCGGAGTCGGCGGATTCCACCGGGCCCACCAGGCTGCCGTCCTCGACGAACTCATGAACATGGGTCTCGCCCACGACTGGGCCGTTTGCGGGGTCGGTGTCCTGCCCGGCGACGCTCGGATGCGCGACGTCCTGACCGCCCAGGACCACCGGTACACGCTCCTGCTCAAGTACCCCGACGGCACCCGCCGGGCCCGCGAGATCGCCGCCATCGTCGACTACCGGTACGCCCCGGATGCCCCGGACGCCGTCATCGAACTGCTGGCCGATCCGGGCGTGCGCCTCGTGTCGCTGACCGTGACCGAGGGCGGGTACTACATCAACCCCACCACTGGAGATTTCGACGACTCCGATCCGCTGGTGCGCCACGACCGGCAGCCGGGCGCGGTTCCGCGTACCGCGTTCGGGCTGATCGTCGCCGGGCTGGTCCGCCGCCGTGCGCGCGGTGTCCCACCGTTCACCGTGCTCTCCTGCGACAACATCCCGGGCAACGGCGACGTCACGCGCAGGATGATGGCCGCGTTCGCCTCCGGCATCGACCCCGAGTTGGGCCGCTGGATCGCCGGCGCCGTCGCGTTCCCGAACTCGATGGTCGACCGGATCACGCCCGTCACCACCGACGCCGACCGGGAACAGATCACGGCTGAGTTCGGCGTCGCCGACGCCTGGCCGGTCGTCGCCGAGCCGTTCCTGCAGTGGGTGATCGAAGACGACTTCCCGCTCGGGCGGCCGCCGCTCGAGCGGGCGGCCGGCGTACGCCTCGTCGACGACGTCGAACCGTACGAGCAGATGAAGCTGCGCCTGCTGAACTGCTCGCACCAGGGTCTGTGCTACTTCGGTCACCTGCTCGGATACCGGTATGCCCACGAGGCGGCCCAGGACCCGCTGATCGTGGATCTGCTGGCGAGGTACATGCGCGAGGAGGCCACGCCGACGCTGCATGCGGTGCCCGGCGTGGACCTGCCCGCTTACCAGGAGACCCTGCTCGGCCGCTTCGCGAATCCGTACATCCGCGACACGATCGCGCGCCTGTGCGCGGACTCCTCCGATCGGATATCGAACTGGCTGGTTCCCGTGATAAGGGACCAGCTCGCCGCGGACCGGACCATCCGCCGGTCGGCGGCGATCGTGGCGAGCTGGGCTCGCTACGCCACGGGCCTGGACGAGCAGGGACGGCCGATCGACGTGGTCGACCGGCGCCGGGACAGCGTGATGGCTACGCGGCGGCCGCCCGCACGGACCCGGTCGCCTTCCTGAAGCAGAGTGACGTGTTCGGAGACCTGGCCGCGGACGAGCGGTTCGTTGCCGCGTACCGATGGGCATTGGAATCGCTGCACCGCGACGGCGCCCGGGCGACCCTCGAAACGCTGGCTGCCTCCTGAGACCTGCCCGCCGCCGTCCGATCCCGGAGTGCGGCGGGCCGACAACCGGCCCGCCGCACCAACAGGTTGATCACCGCCTGGTGACGGAGAAATCGTCGAGCTGGATCCAGATGTCTCCGCTGTCGGTCCGCACGCCGGCGTACACCACCACGGAGGTGTTGGCCTTGCTGTTGAAGTTCACGACGATTCGCGTCCACGAACCGATCGCTGTGTAGTGGGCCTGGCTGATCACGGCTCCGGACTGCGTGCGGACGCCGATGAATCCGTTCCGGCTGTTCGACGACGTGCGTATGAAGCCGGTCAGCTGGTACGCCGTGTTCGCCTCGACCGGCACGGTCTGGTGCACGTCCTGCCAGCCTCGGTCGTGACGGGCGAAGCCGTTGCGGACGCCGGTGTAGCCCCAGTACGAGTTGTCGATGCCGCAGTTGCCGCCGCACGCCCAGGAACCGCCGGTGCCGGTGCTGGTGAGCGCGCCGCGTTCGAAGCTGGGGTCGCTCACGAGGTTCGGGGCGATGATGGTTCCGGTTGCGTCGATCCGCACCTTCATGAGGTAGACGTTGTACGGATCCCACTGGGACATGGTGAAGTAGAGCGTGCCGCCGGAGCTCCACGGGTGCAGGAAGCCCCCGTACAGGCCCGGATAGTCGGCCGAGCTGACCACGATCTGCGCGCCGCTCCACGGCCCCTGCGGGCTGGTCGCCGTCCGCAGGACGATGTCCTCGCCCTGCAGGTACATCATCAGCCAGCGGCCGCTGTAGGAGTCGTAGCGGACAGACAGCTCCGAGACCGGCGCGCTCACCACGGCGACCGCGGCCGCCTGATCGTTGGCGATCCAGGAACTACCGTTCCAGTACTGGTACGCCGACTGTGTCAGCATCCGCGCCTCAGGAACGCGAGCCAGGTAGGCGTTGCCGTTGCGCCCGCTCGGGGTGCCGTAGACGTAGACGTAGCCGCCGCTGCGGGCGAACGCCTGCTGCTGGAAGGTGTCGGTGAGCGACGGGTTGTTCCAGGTCGGCGTACCGGTGGTGGACCAGGTGTCGCCGTTGTCGTCGGAGTACGCGATCTTCGCGTAGTTGGTGTCCCACTGCCCGGGTGGGCCCCAGTGGCGCACCGACATGAACGACACGTACTGGCGGTTGCCCACGGCGATGCCCGCAGTGGGGATCTTGGTGACTTCGCCTGTGCCGTCCGGCTGGTGCAGACCGGGCAGGATCTCGCGGGCCCGGCCGTCGGGGCCGGTCACCGCGCTGGCGAAGTCCATGCCATCGCCGAGCGTCGTGTCCGACGAGCGCAGCAGGACGTTGCTGCGCCAGTTGGCGTCGCCGCCGCCCAGGACTCCGCCGCCCGGGCCGGTCCAGGCGTCGCCGAAGGTGTCGCCGAAAGCGGTCAGGACCTGGCCGGCGTTGTTGTCCCACATGATGCCGAGGTCCGTCGCCTTGACGTTCCAGCGGCCGTAGGTTTCATTCGGCGAGTCCGGGCCGGTGATCTTCTCGATCAGCGTGGCGCTGGTCCTGGCGCTCGTCGCGTACGTCGGCTCGGCGCTCGCGAGGATCGCCGCGCCGGCCAGGCCGGCGGCCAACACGAACGCCGTGGCGGCGCGGGGGATGGATCTCGCGTCGCGGCGGATCAGTCTGAACACGGAAGGTGCTCCTCCCTGTACCCGGAGCGCCCGCCCCTACCCGATGTAGACCTCCGGCCACGGAAGTGGCCGGAGGGCCGGCGCTCCGTCGTCTCTGCGCCGCCGCCGTCAGGCGGGCGGGCGGGGCGGTTGCGCGCCCAGGTCCGGCACCGGTGCGCTACCCAGGTGAACCTCCATGTCGTCGGCGCTGGGCGTGCGCGGCCGGCGTGCGGTGGGCCGGTCGAGGTAGAACAGGGCCGTGGACGCGATGTCGTCGCGCAGCGGCAGGTAGCGCCAGCCGGAACGCCACCCGAGCGCCTGGATGTCGACCCGCAGCCGCTCGGCGAAGTGGATCGGGTCCGGCAGGTGCCAGCGGTACATGCCGAAGCGTTGCTGACTGACGTAGAGCCCGTCGGGGCGGATCACCTGCGGCATGCCGAGGTAGGGCGTGGAGAACTCGGTGTAGCCGCGGCCGGGGACGTCGAAGTTCCAGGCGCCGCCGAAGTAGTCCTCCGTGCCCGTGCCACAGATCGTCGGGTACTCGTCGTCGGCGTCGAGGTAGAACTTGATCTCGCCTTCACCCCACCAGCCGTTGCTGTTCACACCCCAGGCGAGATACGTGCCGACGTAGTGGCCGGCCCCCGTCACGCCCTCGATGATCGTGTGCGGCTTCATGTACTCCAGCGGGTTGCTGCGCCGCCACTGCGCGTGCAGGTAGCCGAGGCCGGAGTAGTCGCCGCCGATCTCGTAGGTGATCTGGAAGTAGACGCGAACCGGGACGGTCGACAGGTTCTCCAGCGTCAGCCGGGCGCCGTCGCGGAACGGCATGGGCCAGTAGGAGTTGAAGCCACCGTTCGGGTTCGCGGCGATCATCTGGGAGTTGACCTGCGTGAATTCGCCCCAGCCGGAGCAGAAGAAGTCACCGTAGGGCACCTCGATCGCGGGCTCGTCGGCGCCATCCCAGTACGCCCGGAACAGAAGCGTGCGCCAGTTGTCCTTGTGCGTGGTGATCCAGATGTGACTGATCTGGCCTGCGCCCGAAATCGTTGCCAGGTCGAAGGTGGCACCTGCCGCGATGTCCACGCTCGGCGAGATCTTCCAGCCGGGTCCGAGGTCACGTGCGCACTCGGCGCCGGTCCCGGTGGTGGCGCGACCCCCGCCACCAGCCGATCCGTCGAAGTTCTCGGGACTGATCGACCGTGTCTGAACCGAACGCAGGCGTGCGATCGTGGCGAGGTCGGCGTTGGCCATCGTTCTCCAACCGGGTTGTGGGCGCGCTGGTTGCACCAGGCGGGGCCTGTCCTTGCAATCGATTTCACTACGCTAGAGTTGCGGGGCGGCCGTGTCAATCATCCGCCACCCCTGCCGGCCGGAACGCCCGTGGCCCAGTGAGCACCCCTGAGGAACGTGATGGCAACGATTTACGAGGTCGCATCGATGGCCGGCGTCTCACCCTCGACGGTCTCCCGCGTGCTCAACGGCCAGAATGTCTCCGCGGAGAAGGCCAAGCGCGTACGCGAGGCGGCCAAGGCGCTGTCGTTCACGCCCAGCCGCATCGCCCGTACGCTGCGACTGCAGACCTCCGAGGTGATCGCGCTGGTGATCCCGGACATCGAGAACCCGTTCTTCACCGCCATGGCCCGCGGCGTCGAGGACGTCGCCCAGGCGGCCGGATACTCGGTCGTGCTCTGCAACTCGGACGAGGATCACGCCAAGGAGGCCCGGTACCTGGACATCGCCATCGAGGCCAAGATGGCAGGTGTCATCCTCGCCGCGGCCGGCGACAACTGCGACCTGAGCGGGCTGATCGAACGCAATCGGCCGGTCGTGGCAGTGGACCGCAGCCCGCACGGATTCGACATCGACGCCGTGATGGTGGACAACCGGGCCGGTGGCCGGACCGCCACCGCCGCCCTGCAGAGCCAGGGTTTCAGCCGAATCGCCTGCATCACCGGCCCACGCGACGTCGAGACCGCCGTCCATCGCGCCGACGGCTGGCGGGACGCGGCCCGCACCACCGGCCGAGTCGACGAGCGCTATCTGAAGTACGCCGACTTCCGGGTGGACGGCGGCAACAAGGCGATGCGTGAGCTGCTCGACATGCCGGAGCCCCCGGACGCCGTGTTCGTCGCGAACAATCTGATGGGCGTCGGCGCGTTGCAGGTGCTGGCCCAGAGTGGCCAACTGCCGCCCGCGCTCGGTGTGGCCGTCTTCGGCGACCTGCCGTTCGCACCGATCGCGCCCATGGCGATCACCGTCATTCCACTGCCGGCCCGGCGCCTCGGCGTCACCGCCGCGAACCTGCTCCTCGACCGCATCAACGGCGACGACCAGCCGCCACGCACCATCGTGCTGCGCAACCAGGCGGCGTAAGCCGTCAACCGACTCGCATTCCTGGTTCGACGCCGTTGACGAGTGAAATCGATTTCTGCCAGGGTGTAGCGCATGCAGAGCCACACCCCCGTGATCGGGACCGACACCGGCCCCTCCCGCAGCAGAGGCGCGCTCGTCGACCAGGGCGGCGCGCGATGAGGGTCCACGGTCCCGACGCCACCGTGGCCGCGTTCCCCCTGGGCGGGATCGGAACCGGAAACGTCTCCGTGGGCGCGCGGGGTGACCTTCGCGACTGGGAGCTGGCCAATCGACCCGACAAGGGCGCCCAGTTGCCCTTCTCGTTCTTCGCCATCCGCGCCGCTCGGACGGGCCACCCACCGGTGACGAAGGTCCTGGAGGCACGGCTGCCCGGGCCGCACGAGGGAGATCAGGGGTACTACGCGGGCAAGCTGGCCGGGCTACCGCGACTGGACGCCAGCCGGATGCAGGGCGAGTACCCGTTGCTGCGCATCGCCTTCGAGGATGCCGACCTGGGCGTCGACGTCGAACTGACGGCCTTCACGCCGTTCGTGCCGCTCGACGCGGACGCCTCCGGCATACCCGGGGCGGTGCTGCGGTACGAGGTCACCAATCCGCTGCCCGAGCCGGTGGACGTCACCGTCGTCGGCTCGCTGGCGAACCCCGTCGGCATCACCGGGCACGACGTCTTCCACTTCCCCCGCTACGCCGGCCAGCCGGAGATCGCCTGGCTCGACGAGCCCCGACTGCGTGGCCTGCGCTTCGGCACCGACCTCGCACCGGACGACTTCGGTTACGGCAGCGCCGTGCTCGCCACCGCCGACCCCTCGGTGACCGTCAAACCCCAATGGTTGTCCGGCTTCTGGCAGGACGGCGTACAGGCGTTCTGGGACGACCTGCGCGAGGACGGCCGCCTCGAGACCGAGACCGAGTTCAGCCTCGATCAACCGCCCTATCCGGACTGGTTCACGAAGCTGCGGGTCGGGTCGATCGGCATCGTCCACCGGCTGCCGCCCGCGGGACGCCAGGCGTTCGAGTTCGTGCTCACCTGGCACTTCCCCAACCGGCGCCGGGCCTGGCAGGGCAACATCAACCTCGACAACACCCACGCCGACCAGGTCGTCCGAAATCACTACGCGACCTCGTACGACGACGCCTGGGCGGTGGCCGCGCACCTGGTGGACAACCTTCCGGAACTCGAACGGCATACCCGGAACTTCCACCGGGCGCTGTTCGGCAGCTCGCTCCCGCCGGAGGTGATCGACGCGGCCACCTCGAACCTCGTGGTACTGCGCAGCACCACATGCTTCCGCTTGGAGGGCGGCCGGTTCGCGGCGTGGGAGGGCAGCTTCGACCACTCCGGCAGCTGCGAAGGCACCTGCACACACGTGTGGAACTATGCCCAGGCGGCGGCCTTCCTGTTCCCCACGTTGGAGCGCGACGCCAGGCGTACCGAGTTCCTGCACGAGACACGCGCCGACGGACGGATGAACTTCCGCGCGAACAGTGTCTTCGGCAACGAGCCGTGGGACTTCCACCCGGCCGTCGACGGCCAGCTGGGCGCGGTGGTCCGCCTCTACCGCGAATGGCGGTTCAGCGGTGACGACACCCTGCTGACACAGTGCTGGCCGGCGGCGAAGCGGGCAGTCGACTACGCGTTCCGGGTGTGGGACTCCGACGACGACTTCGTCCTCGACAGCCAACAGCACAACACGTACGACATCGAGTTCTACGGCGTCAGTTCACTGGCGAACTCCATGTTCTTCGCCGCGCTGACGGCCGCGTCGGCGATGGCCGCGTACCTCGCCGACGACGACACGGCGAGGCGCTACCGGGAGGCCGCCAAGCTAGGCGCCGAGCGCATGGACGCGTTGCTCTTCAACGGCGAGTACTACGAGCAGCACATCCAGGACGTCGACGAACGCCGCTACCAGTACGGCACCGGCTGCCTGAGCGACCAGGTCTTCGGTCAGCTGCTGGGCCACCTCGCGGGGGTGGGCCACGTGCTGCCCGCCGACCATGTCCGCAGCGCGATCACTGCCGTCCACCGGTACAACTTCCGGCCCGACCTGACCGGACAGCACAGCGTGCAGCGCACCTACGCCCTCAACGGCGAGTCCGGCCTCGTGCTCTGCTCATGGCCGAACGGCGGCCGGCCGCGCATTCCCTTCGTCTACTGCGACGAGGTGTGGACGGGCGTCGAGTACCAGGTCGCCACCCACCTCATCCTCGAAGGGCTCGTCGACGAGGCCCTGCAGATCGTCCGCGGGGTCCGTGACCGCCACGACGGCATTCGCCGCAACCCGTGGAACGAGGCCGAATGCGGCAACCACTACGCCCGATCGCTCGCCAGCTGGGGGATGGTGGTGGCGCTCGCGGGAGCCGACTACGACGCGCCCGCCCGCACGCTCACGTTCCAGCCCCGGCTGCGGCCCGACCAGCCGCCGGCCGCAGGCGATCCGCACGCGGCGGCCGGCGGGACGCGGCTGCCGTTCACCACCGGCACCGGCTGGGGAGAACTACGACTGACCCCCGGCGGCGCCGAAGTCGAACTGTACGGCGGCCACCTCGATCTCCACAGCCTCGTCATCCACCATCCGCGGCTCGGGCGCCTTGCCGGCGGCCCCGTCCGCCTCCATACGCACGACATCCACCAGCTGCCGCTTCGGGAGGATCACCCATGACCGCGTACGTGCCCGCGCCGAGTGAACGTCGCAGCGGCGAGGTGATCGGGAAGTGAGCACCTTCGGCAATCTCCCCAAGACCGAGGGCCCGTGGGTACGCCCCACCGCCGAGGCGCCGGCCGAGCCGCGCTGGGGCCACGCCGACGGCCTGCAGATCGGGCTGGCACCGCTGCCCGGGCCCCGCGGACTGATCCGCGTGTACGCGCCCTACCTGGGGCATGCCAGGGAAAGAGTGGTGAACTTCTTCGCAATCGAACCCACGCCGGCCGGCACCGACGAACGGGGCTACTCCGAGCTGGAGTGGAGCGAGCTGGACGGCGCGCCTGGAAAGCGTCTCTGGTCACTGAACGATCCGACGGACACCCAGCCGGCCGACCCGCTGCACCCGGCTCGTGGTGTCGTCGACAAGGACGGCGGGGTCGAGCGGTTGACCGTCTTCATCGGTTGCGAACGCTTCGCCAACGGCGCCGACGTGTACCTCCGCGCCACCTTCCGCGCCGACCGCCCGCACGAGATCGCCGTCGCGCTGTTCCGTCGCGACACCTCGGTAGCGCTGGATCGGGCGACAGTGTCGGCGACGATGGGCAACTGGGCCCGGCTACGTCGACTGCACCTCAGCGACCGATGGGTGACCCCCCAGGAGCTGTGGCCCGGCTTCGACGGTGACGGTTTCACGGTGCACGCCCGCTTCGGGCTCGCATCCATGCTGCGGGAACCCGACGGCGCGGCGGTCGTCACGGCCGAACCCGATGAGGAGCTCCCGGTCACCGCGGCATACGCCGAGGACACCAGAGACCACTGGCACTACCTCGGTGAGCGGGCGACCCAGAGCTGGCGAGCGGCGGACCCGGGACCGGACCTCGAAGTGCTGGTGAACGGGCGATTCTGCTACTGGGCGTCGCAATCGCCTATACCTGGCGGCACCTCGTTCGAGAACTTCGAGCTCAGCGAGCCGTTCGCGGACGGCCGCGAGTACGCCTTCGCCGTGGAGCCCATGGGCTGACTGTTTCACACCGGGTCGACCGCGTGCACCGGCGAGGTCGCCGACCTCAACGGCCGGTGCGGCTGCCAGCGGAAGCGCCGCGCCCCGCCGAGCGCGGCCGCTCTGCGGGGCGACCGGCACCGCCTCGGCCGGGTCCAGCCGGCTGACCGCGGCCATCCCCTCCGACCTGCGTTCCCCCGGCACGTATTCCGTCACGACCTGGGCCAGAGCCGACCCGTCGGGCGGCTTCGGTGAGCACGGTGAACCCGGTGGCCTCACACCCGATCTCGGTAATGGATGCGAGGCAGTGCCGCGACGTCTGTGGACTGCGGCCGGTCGTCATCCGGCTTCCACGGTCGGCAGCGCACCTGCTAGTCAGCTGGCGCTGCGGTCGCTCCGGTTGTCGGTTCCTCCACCGTCGGGTTCTCGGTCGGCTCCCCCGTCGGGTCCTCGGTCGGGTCCTCGGTCGGGTCCTCGGTCGGGTCCTCGGTCGGGTCCTCGGTCGGGTCCCCCGTCGGGTCCACGGTCGGGGTTGCCGTGGTTCCGCCGGTCGGCGCTGCGGTCGGTGCCCCGGTAGCGCTTCCAGACGTGCTGGGGTGTGGTGTCACCGAACTGCTCTCCCCTGAAGGGGTGGGGCTGTTCCCTGTGCCCCCGCCTGCTGAACCGGTGGCAGTCGGGGCAACGGATTCAGGCGCACGAACCGGCATCCCGGCAGGACTGCGGGTGGCCGGTTCACCGCCACCGGCGCCGGGGCCGGGATCCTCCTCCGATGGCGGCGCCGGTGTCGGCACCGCCGGCGGCACGGACGGTCCGCCGGTCGGGCCCGACCACATCCCGGTGGGGTCAGCGAACACCAGGACGGCAGCCACGGCAGCCAGCACTCCGAGGAGCACCGCGAGCGTCGTGTTTCCGCGTCTGGCGGCCTTGCTCGACGTACCGGCGAGGGCAGGATCCGGGGCGACCAGGTGCACGGTGTGCGGCCCGGCCGAGACCGCCCCGGTAGTGGCCGGCCGCTCGGACGAGTCCGCGAGGGTCTGCGCCGCGGTGGCCATGGCCGCCGCCGTCGGGAATCGGTGAGCTGGTTCCTTGGCCATCGCGGTGGCCACCAGCTGCCGGACCTCCGCCGGGACGTCCTCGGGCAGCGGCGGCGGCTCGTCTTCGAGGTGCCGCAGTGCCACCGCGACGGCGTTGTCACCCTGGTACGGGGGCCGACCGGCCAGGCAGTGGTAGACGACGGCACCCAGTGCGTAGATGTCGATCGCCGATGTGGTCTCGTTCTTGGACACCTGCTCGGGCGCCATGTACAGGGCCGTGCCGAGGACCTCGTTGGTTCCGGTCAGGCTCGCCGTGTCCTGCGTGACGGCCACCCCGAAGTCGACGAGTACGACGTGCCCGTCGCGCCCGATCATCAGATTGCCGGGCTTGACATCACGGTGGACGACGCCTGCGTCATGCGCGGCCTGCAGGGCGCGGGCGGTCTGCGCCGCGACCGACATCGCCTCGGCGACGCTCAGCCGGCCGGCCCCGGCTATCCGCTCCGACAAGGGCTGTCCCTGCACACATTCCATGACCATGTACGCGACCGGCGCGCCCGACCGGGACGTTTCGCCGTAGTCGTAGACCTGGGCGACACCCGGATGGCGCAGGGCCGCCATGGCGCGCGCCTCGCGGCGGAACCGTTCGCTGAAACCGGCGTCGGCGACCAGGCGGGGATGCAGCGTCTTGACGGCCACGCGACGGTCCAGGGTCTCGTCGACGGCCAGCCACACGTCGCCCATCCCACCGCTGGCGATCGTTTCGACCAGGCGGTAACGGCCCCCGACAAGTTGCCCCACAGTCGGCATAACCATCCCGTACCCCGGACTCGCCGACCTCAAGCACCGCAGCGACGCCTCCGCCCGAGATCGCCGCGCTCCGAGCGGCTGTCGCCGGTACGACACCCCGGCGCCGACCACGCGCGACCGGGCCGGCGCGGGTCGACACCGCCTCGGCCCGCACGCCGGTACGGGAGTTCCCGCCGCTCTCCCCCGACGAGGAGGTCCTTAGGATCGACCGGTAGAAGACCGCGTCTTCCCCACCGGGGATGTCAGCGTGCAGTTCGGCGAGAAGCACTCGCGACTCAGATACCGAACCGGTTTGCCGAGCGACTCCGCGTAGGCGATCTCCCGTCGGGTCGACTCACCTATGTAGCCGCCCGGATCCACGATGTACACCTCGTCGGCCATGCGAATCTTCTGGAGGTGCACGCCGCCGAGCCGCCCCTTCAGGTCAGCGCTGTCGACCGTCCAGTCGTAGTCCGGCAGGTCGGGGAGGCTGAACATTCCGAGGCTGATCACGACGCAACCTTCCATCGTGAGCCGCTGGTTGACCTCCGCGAACTCAGCCTCAAACGTGGTCGAGCCGCAGAGCGTGATGACCTTCGCCTCACCCTCGGCCGACTGCGGCGCCTGCTGGTCCTCCATGAGCTTCATGATCGCTGAACGGCAGGACCAGTCCATCGCCGCCCCCTGGACGTGACCGTGGCCTGCTGTCGTGCTGTGGTCAAGCTGGACAGCCTGCGCCACGAGGAGCCGATCGGTTTCGCACGGACAATGCGGTTCAGGTTGGAGACGGCTGGCACACCCTCTAAAGCTTCCTAGGACATTGGCTTCGCGGAGACCAGAGATGCCATCGGACTCGACGCGCCCGCTGATCCGGGAACACGGTCAACTCGACCCCGGCGGTCCGGTCCAGCGACCTCCGGGCCGCCTGGTTGTCGAAGCGCCCGGGTGGCGAGGTGTATCGCCACCCGGGCCGGCCCGGATCGTGTCCCCTGCGCTGACGCCGGCGCGCGACCGGGTCAGAACCGCTGCCTGCGGCCAACCCCGGCGAAGGTCACCCCGTTCGCCCCACCGAACCCGGAACCCGTGATGGTCAGCGTCGTACCGCCGGCGGCCGGTCCCTCGCCCGGCGTCAGACCGGTCACCTCGGCGCCGGCGCCGTCAGCAAGGTAGGTGCGCGTGAGCAGCGCGGACGGCGGCGGAAGCGGACGTACGGTCTGCGGCCTCAACGGCGCGCCGTGAGAGGCACGAGGACGAGGACGGCGACGCCGAGTGCGCTGGCGCCGACGGCCCACCACCAGAAGAATCCGGAGAAGACCGAGGCGATCAAAAGCCCGATACCGAGGCCGGCCAGCAGGCCGAGGCCGAACAAGGCCCGTGGCCGCAAGGCGAGGTACGGCAGACGCCGTACCACGAGCACCTCCAGCCAGGTGCCGCCCACCGCCAGCAGCGCCGCGCCTACCCCGTCCACGGCGGACAGTCCGTGCCCCTCGCTGACCGGCACGAGGACGCGACCTTCACCACCGGCGGGGACGAAGAGTACGAGCACACCGGCGACGATGAGCAGAGCGGTGACTGCCACCTGGGTGCGCGGCGCATCGCCGACATCGTGAGACACGGTTTCAGTCTTGGTCATCCGGCACTCCGGCGGCAGGAGCCGAATCGCCGAACATCGAAAAGTTTGAACGAAGATCGCCACATCCTGATCTCGGCTTCCACCCCCGGCCCGGCCCTGACCGCGGCGCGACCCGGCGCGATCGGTCGGCACCGACCAGCGGCAGATCCGAACACGTGACCTCGGCAAGTCCGCGCGGCGCGGAGGTGGCAACCGCGGTCAGCGTGCCATTCGGGTCGCTGCTCAGGCCGGTCAGGCGGCCGGTTCAGGCGTAGGCGACCGGTAGCCACCGTGGCTCGTGACCAACGCGTCCGCCACGAGCTCAGCGTCAGCTTCTGCCACCTCCGCCGGGTACTCCGGCAGCAGGTCGTCCCAGACGACCAGCCACGACCCGTACAACTGCGCCTGCCCCTCGGGCCGAGCGAAGAACCAGACGTGCAGGTGGGCGCCACCATCTCCGATGCGGTAGACGTGCGCCCGCGAGATGTGCGGCAGTGCCTGCATGTGGCGCACGATGCGGGTGCTCAGAAGCCCGAGTTCGGCGGCCAGCTCGTCGGGTAGATCCGCCATGTCGTAGTGATCGCGCGGATGCAGCATGAGCACCAGCGGGACACCCACTCCCGCAATCCGGACCAGCCGCCAGTGATCGTTGAACCAGATCCCTTCGTCCCGATCGCGGCAGGCGTTGCAGTCCGACGGATCCTCGCCGTGCCGCGGCGGCTCCGGGAGCACCGGCGGGCGTAGCGGCGCCACACGTAGTCCGTCCGGCTCGAACGGACTGATGTCCCATCCCGTCATGCGGGCCAGCGGGAGCCGACGCTCGCTGTCCGCGACGGCGACTGCGTGGTCATAGAACTCGTCGGGTCGCAATGCCATGCGGCGAAGACTAGTACGACAAGATCCCAAGCGATCTGTAGGTCCGTTGTGGCTGTACCACGGGCGCTGACCTCCAGCGTGTGTCTGAGGGCACCGGCACGCACGCTAATGCCCCAGTCCCACCAGGTGAGCGGCCACATTCGTGGGGCCGCGCTACGGGCAGTTCGCCAGTCGCGACTCGACGAAGTGGCTGAGGCGTTGCGGCAACGGTCAAGCGGCGCCGATCAGGCGCAGGGCCGGCTCGCGTAGTTCGGCCGGGGCGGCATCCGGGTGACCGGCTTTGAACGGCGGGTCGGGCGCGTACTCGATCGCGAGTTGGACCGCCTGCGCGGTGACATCATCCCGCATGAGCGCGAGGAGCGTGAGGGCCATGTCGATGCCGGACGCCACCCCGGCCGCAGTGACGATCTTGCCATCGGTGACCACCCTCTCGCTGACCGGCTCGGCACCGACTGTCGCCAGCCGCGACAGCCAACCCCAGTGTGTGGTCGCCCGCCGGCCCTGGAGCAGGCCGGCGGCGCCGAGCAGGAACGAGCCGCTGCACACCGAGGTGGTCCAGGTGCTGTGTTCGTGCGCCTGCCGGATCCAGTCGAGCAGAGCCGCGTCGGCCATGGCGGAAAGCGTTCCGGGACCACCGGGAACGAGCACCACGTCCGGCCGCGGCACGTCGGCGTAGGTGGCGGTCGCCGTCAAGGCCAGACTGCCGACGTCATCGACGACCGTGCCGGTCGCCGCGGCGACGAAGGTGACCGTCACGTCCGGCGCGAAGGCCAGCACGGTGTACGGCCCGACCGCGTCGAGTGCGGTGAACCGCGGGTACAGCGGAATCGCGACGTGCATGCTCAACTCACCTTCGCTTGGAACCGGCGCCGGTAGTCGCCGGGAGAGATCCGCCAGTGCCGGCGGAAGACGCGGTACAGGGTCTCGGGCGCACCCAGCCCGGACTGCCGAGCGACGGCGTCCAAGGGTTGGCCGGTGACCTCGAGGAGCCGGCGCGCGGCATCGGCCCGGCTACGCTCGACGTAGCGGCCCGGCGAGATGCCGGTCTGCTCAGTGAAGACGCGGGAGAAGTGGCGCTCGCTCATCGCGGCCCGGCGGGCCAGGGTGGGGACGCTGAGATCCGCGGTGGGGTTCTCGTCGATGTACGCCTGCAGCCGCCGCAGCGGCTCGTCATGCGGGGTGGTGGCGCGCATGGCCGTGCTGAACTGGCTCTGCCCGCCGGGCCGATGCAGGTACACGACCAGGCCGCAGGCGACGTCCCGAGCCAGCGCGTGGCCGTGGTCGGCGGCGACAAGCGCGAGTGCGAGGTCGACGCCCGCGCTGGCGCCGGCCGACGTCCAGACCGGCCCGTCGTTGATGTAGATCGGGTCACCGTCGACGTCCACCTCGGGGTACCGACCGGCCAGCTCGCCGGTGACCAGCCAGTGCGTCGTCGCCCGGCGTCCGGCGAGGAGCCCGGCCTCGCCGAGCAGGAACGCCCCGTTGCAGACGGACGCCACGCGCCGCGCTGAGCCGGCCAGGCGGGCGATCCCCTCGATCAGGTCGCGGTCGCCGAGACGGTCCGGCACGCCCAGCCCACCCACCACCAGCAACGTGTCGATCGGCCCGTCGATGTCCGCGATCGCCGTGCCGACGTACGTCGTGAGGCCGTTGTGAGCTGGGACGGTGCCTGCCCGGACAGCGGTGATTTCCAGCTGATAACCGCGTGTCGGCGACAGCAGGCTGGCCGTGGCGAACACGTCGGCCGGGCCGGCGAGGTCGAGCAACTGGAACCCGTCGAACACGACGAGCACGACGCGGCGGTGCATGCGTTCATGCTCACTGGCCGAGCGAAGTGGCGTCAACGACGCGGATATTGCACATCACGCCACGGCTCAGCGTCCGGCCCCCGAACGCGGGACGCACGAAAGCGGAATCATCTTCCATCTCGGACGCGCAGCGGACGCTCGCGACCTAGCCTCGTCGGCATGAACATCGCGCAGCAGCCCGTGTGCGGCGAGGCCGGGTCATGAAGGCCGTCGTCTACCACGGGCCGCGCACCGTCAGCGTCGACACCGTCGAAGATCCCCGGATCGAGGACCCGACCGACGTGATCGTGAAGATCACCTCCACCGCCATCTGCGGTTCGGACCTGCACATGTACGAAGGCCGCACTAAGGCGGAGCCCGGACTGGTCTTCGGCCACGAGAACATGGGCACTGTCGTGGAGGTCGGATCCGGCGTCGCGTCGGTGAAGGAGGGCGACCGGGTGTCGATGCCCTTCAACGTCGCCTGCGGCTTCTGCAAGAACTGCCTCGCCGGCTACACGGGGTACTGCCTCACGGTCAACCCGGGCTTCGGCGGCGGGGCCTACGGGTACGTCGCGATGGGGCCGTACCGCGGCGGGCAGGCCGAGTACCTGCGCGTACCGTTCGCCGACTTCAACTGTCTCCAGTTGCCCAAAGGCGGTGAGCACGAGAACGACTTCGCGATGCTCGCCGACATCTTCCCCACCGGCTACCACGGTGTCGCGATGACGAACCTGCGTCCCGGCGAAACGATCGCGGTCATGGGCGCGGGGCCGGTAGGGCTGATGGCCGCCTACTCCGCGGTGATCATGGGCGCGGCGAAGGTGTTCGTGGTCGACCGGGTACCGTCACGGCTGCAGCTGGCCGAGTCGATCGGCGCGATCCCGGTCGACTATTCGAAGGCCGACCCGGTCGAGCAGATCCGCGACCAGACCGGCGGCGACGGCACCGACAAGGGCGTCGACGCGGTCGGCTACCAGGCCACCGCGACCAGCGGCGAAGAACAGCCGGCGAGCGTGCTCAACAGCCTGATCGAGATCGTCCGCGCCACCGGCACGATCGGCGTCGTCGGGTTGTACGTCTCGCACGACCCGGGCGCACCCGACCCGCACTCGGCCAACGGAGAACTGCTGTTCCGGGTGGGCAAGCTCTTCGAGAAGGGCCAGCGGATCGGCACCGGGCAGGCCAACGTGAAGGCCTACAACCGGTACCTGCGCGACCTGATCATCGCCGGCCGGGCGCGGCCCAGCTTCGTGGTCAGCAAGCAGCTTCCCCTCGACGACGCGCCCGACGCGTACGCGCGATTCGACGGGCGCGAGGAGGGCTACTCCAAGGTCGTCCTCAAGCCCGCCGCCTGAGCCGACAAACCGACACTCACCCGCAGGGAGCATCCATGGCGACCGTCAACCTCGCCGACGCCCGCCGGATCATCGAGGCCGCGGAGGCGCGGGCCGCCGAGATCGGTCAGCCGATGAACATCGCCGTGGTCGACGTGGGCGGCAACCTCGTCGCCCACGTACGGATGGACGGCGCCTGGACGGGCAGCATCGACATCAGCGTCAACAAGGCGTGGACGTCGCGGGCGTTCGACATCGCGACGAAGGAACTCGGCGCGAACGCGCAGCCAGGGCAGCAGTTCTACGGGATCCACGCCAGCAACCACGGCCGCGTGATGATCTTCGCCGGTGGTATCCCGCTGCGCCGCGGCGGCGAGGTGGTCGGCGCGGTCGGCGTCAGCGGCGGCACCGGCGAGCAGGACCAGACCGTCGCCGAGGCGGGCGCGGGCGCCCTCTGACGGTTCCGCGCCCCGAACAGCTCGTCGAGCCCGACGCAACCGACGGGCCAACGGTCGCGCGGATCAATCCGTGTCCAGGGCGGTGACCCCCGGGGGTCCGGCACCCGACCAGCGGGTGCCGGACCCCATCCGGTCAGCGGTTGTGGGGGAGCTTCAGCTCGAAGGTCCCGGGACCGACGTTGCTGAGCGTGGTCGCGTTCGCCGCGACGTACCGGTCCAGGTACGGGGAACGATCGCCCTGGGTCGGCACGTCGAACCGCGGGTCCTGCACGTCAAGGGCGAGCCGCGCGTCGGAGACCTTGATCGTTTGCCCCGAGGGAACGTCCCGCCAGCCGGAGGCGCTGACCGTGCCGATCTGCACCCCCAGCCGGTGCCCACGCTCGAACGTCCAGTCCGTCGCCTTCAGCTCGACCAAGGTCGACCGGCTGCCGTCCAGCAGCGCGGCGTTCTCGTTGAACATCGTCGCCGTGCCGTCCGGTGCCACGTCCCACAGCCGTACCAGCACGTTGCCCCGCCCGGTGGTCTTCAACGTGACCTCCGGGGTGGCCGTGATCCGCACCTGCTGGGTGACAGGCTTGGACCAGCTCCAGAAACTGTTGCCGGGTGCGTCGGCGTTCTCCGTCTGCACGGCTGCCAGCGGGTCGGTCGACGACGCGTTCTCAATGTCCCAGCCCTTGGCCTGCGCCGGAGATGCCAGCCGGGCAGTGCTCTGTGCGGCGCCGCCGTCGTCGACGTACCGCCCGGACGACAGCCGAACCCGGTACGAGCTGTCGGCCTTCGGCCAGGTCGCCTGCGCCCGCCAGTTCGCGAGACTGTCCTCGATGGCGAACGCCGGGTCGGCCACCGACGGCTTGATGCCGCGCAGGTACTGGTCGTAGAAGCGCATCACCTCGTCGAACCAGCCCGCCCGTCCCATCTTGAGCCGGCCGTCGGCGGTGGTGTCGTTGCCGCGGACGTGCTCCCACTGACCGAGCCAGCCTCGTTCCGGGCCCTTGTGGTTGTCGAGGTACTGCTCCATGTCCTCGGGCTTGGTGTTGTCCTCGATGAAGCCCGACGTGACGAACAGCGGCGTGTGGGTCCCGACGGCGCGGGTGGCGAAGTCGCGGGCCCGCCAGTACGGCGACGTCGGGTCGGGGTCCTGGGTGTCGGTCTGGTTGTTGCTCAGACACTCGGGGTGGCTCGCCTCGTACTGCGCGTTCGCCTTGTACCGGTCGCTGTCATCAGCCAGCGGCGCCATCGTCGCGATCGAGCCGTACCCTCGTGGGCTGCTGGTCGCGTTGGAGCGCGGCACCCCGTTGCTGAACAGGTAGTTGTACCTGTTCCACGTCGGCTCCTGGGCAACGATCGCACGCAACGGCTTGAGCTTGAGGACGTTGGCCGCCAACCCGGTGTTGGCGTCGTACGACTTGCCGTACATGCCCACCTTGCCGGTCGACCAGGGCCGGCTGGCCGCCCATTCGACGGCTGCCTTGATATCGGCCTGCTCCCCTGGGCCGAGGAAGTCCAGGCAGCCGGTGCTGCCGCCGAAGCCGCGCAGGTCGACCATGACGAAGGTGTAGCCGCGGGCCATCAGGTCGGCGCCGTCGATGAAGTCCTGGAAGCGTGCCGAGGGGCCGACCCGGTCCCAGCCCTCCGGATCGGTCTGCCCGGCGTGGGCGAAGTAGGGGCCGACCGAGAGGACCACCGGCGTCTTCGCGTTCACCGGCAGGTGCGCCGGACGCAGCACATCGGCGTGCAGCTCGACTCCGCTGCCGTCCGAGGACGGGAAGTACGTCTCCGTCCACGCGGCACCCTCGGGCACCCGTGGGTTCTCCTCGTGAGTGATCGGGGCATCGGTTGCGGCGGCAACCGGACCGGTCTGCGCCGCCGCGGGCGATCCGCCCGCGCTGACGGTCGTGATGATGGCCAGTGCACCGGCCGCCGATACGGCCGACACCTTCCTGCGAAGGTTCATCCACCCTCCCCGTGATGAGCTCCAGGCGATGCGCCGCCCGGCTAGCCATCGAGGCTAACGGATCTTCGCCTTCCTGTCTCCCATCGGCCGGAGGTGTGGTTCGTCCACTGTGGGAACCCGAAGCCCTGTCGTCGGCGCTGATCTGGATGAATTCGTTGCCCGCACGGCAGCGGCTGCAACCCGTAGCCGCGCATTGCCGCCTCAGCGAGCGTCGCGACGCGCCGCCCACATCTCGCGGGTCATCTCGTACTCGACCTCGCCCAGATCCGCTCCCGCACGCGGCTCGTCCCAGCGCGGGAAGTACGTGCGAACGTAGCGCATGGCGATGGCCTCCATCACGCCACGAGACCCGGTGTTCACGGCCATGGTCTGCGCTATCACCCGGGTCTGACCGACGGTGTCGAAGGCGTGCCGCAGCAGGGCGCGGGATGCCTCGGTGGCCAGCCCTCTCCGCCAGTACCGCCGGCCGAGGCGGTAACCCAGGTCTGTGACGGTCGGGTCGTCAGGTTGATCGGGGCCGTGCGCCGGCGGAAGCATCATCAGGCCGATGAACTCGCCGGCGTCCTCACTTGGCGGCGGCGTCGAGCCACGCACGCCGCCATCTGACCCGAACGCCATCCAAAAGCCCAAGCCATCGACCTTGCCGGCCAGGGCCAGCCGCTGCGCGTGGGACGCGACCACCTCGTCCCTGGATCTCGCCCGGCCGCCGAGGTAACGAAGCACCTCCGGATCGGAGTCGAGCTGAATCTCCAACTCGAGATGCCGGTCGGCAAGGGGGATCAGCAGCAGACGGTCGGTATGCAAGATCGGTTGGACCATCCGGCAACGATCGCATGGAGATGCCGGCGGAAGCGATCGGTTTCTTCCGCTTCTTCCGCAGGCCGGCCGATGTCGGCTGTTGCTGGATTTGCTGTGGAAACGCGTTCAGGGCCACCCCAAAACGGGGTGGCCCTGAACGGAAAGAATGTCCGGCGGTGTCCTACTCTCCCACACCCTCCCGAGTGCAGTACCATCGGCGCTGGAGGGCTTAGCTTCCG